>NVVL01000026.1 GCA_002402195.1 Rickettsiales bacterium
CTTATCTTGTGCATAAACATCACGGCAATTCTCAAAGCGTTCATGAACAAGTTTGCTGAAATTCACCTCCTCCTTTTTGAGCTCGATCTTTTTTGCATTYAGWGTCGCTAAATCCARCATATTCAGAATCATRCTAGACAGGCGATTGGAGTTAGTGTAAACCTCTTCAGAAATCATYTTYAGCTGCTCATCTGAAAACGTGCCCAGCCCATCGCGCATCATCTCAGCAAARTTCATCACATTCCCAACAGGMARWCGCAGCTCATGATTCACGTTRTTGAGAATCTTCTGAGCCGTYGCSCCSAGYCGCTCAATCTCGCGGGCCTGRTYAGAAACACGYTCASTATAGTGRCCRACTTCCTTGTTCARRRTGGTGATCTTKSYGTCTTGAGTGGTTACTTCTGTTTCCAAAGTRCCGAYYTTGTGCTCRGTTTGCTCCAGRTGCTCTTGCTTACTTCGRAGGATTGTWATAGCAAACCCAGCAACCATGAYYARCACATATATCATTTTTAGCTTGAGATCATAGATCTCACCWGTAACCATCTCRCCRATATATCGTTCATAGAAAAAGAATGAAATCCATAATCCRGCTGAAATCATCACAATAGCACTGCGCCAYCCGACAAATAGTGATATCGTGGTTAAGTGTATTGTTAGAATCGCCAAAGACATGTGCGAGAACTTGCTAAGCAATACCAAAAAGCTACTAATAACTGCAAGCCCGGTGAATATTGATACACACCATATTAAACCGAGATATTTCTCTTTTAAAATCTGCGGCCATAGAGATCTACAGAAAAATGCTGTGGCAATGGTGAGCACTAAAATTTGGAGGGAGTTTATTAGTAAAAGATGCGAGTTATATAAATCACTTTCAATTGACATTGTTGTTGCCATGGTCATAGCAACAATGAATGGGAAGTAATTAAAAACCGCACTCGATTTTGGCAAACGACTTTTGCAATATTCCAAGAGATTAAATTGATGTATTCTTGCTGGCAAACGTGCAAACCACTCACTGATTCGTTGAGTTACTTTGATTTCTTTTGCTTTTGGTTCATTGGCATTTCCAACCCATCCTCCAGGTTCACCTAGCAAATAATGCGCAAGCAGAAACGAAACTAGATTTACTATCATTGCTGGAACTATGCTGTCTACTTTAAAAGTTACGAAATACTTCCAAGAAATTATTACTATTATGGCACAAACAACGCTTATTAAATACGCTCTTTCTGTGCTTCTGAAACCAAGAAGAGATAATACTAAAACAGGTATAACAATAGGCATATAGAAATTTGAAGTTAGTAACACCAAATCAAAAAGTCTAGTTACATACAAAGCTAAAAATACTGAAATAACACCAAAACATACTGTAAATATTCTTGATAACAACAGCTCATTTCGTATTTTGATATTTAGAGGTTTGCATAAATCATGAACAAATATTACAGCGCCCGAATTAATCCATGAATCAGTAGTCGACATAATCATTGCTATGATACTTATTAAGGCAACAGCTTTTACCTCCCGCGAGAAGTAATCATCCACGATCTGTATGAAAATATTGTTAGGTTCAAGATCGGGGTTGTTTGCATAAATTATAATACCAATAAGACTCGCTACCAAATTAATAACAAGGATTATAATTGCAGCTATTGCAAAAGAGCGCTTCACTTGATTTGCGTCTTTTCCCATCAGCATCCTTTGAAACATAGTAGGATTAAGCTGAGGTACAGTGAAATATATAAATAAGAATAAATATGTCCAAAATTTAGGGTTCTCAATGTTAGTCAATTGTGTGTAGTCAAAATTTGAGCTATGCTCAAGTGTATTTCTAAGTAGTTCTGTATCTCCAAAAATCTTCCAGATAAAGAGTGCACAAACTGGTATAAACGCTCCAAAAGTTATAAATTGTATAACATCTGTAAAAGCTACAGACTTCACCCCGCCAAAAGCTGAGTAAGTAATAATTATTGTGCTACTGAACAACATAGTTAACATACTGTCCGTGCCTAAAATATGAGAAAGTACTATAGAGAATATCTTTATTTGAGCAGTAGTATAGCCTATTGTTTTTGCAATTGAAGCTATAGCTGTAATGATTCTTGCATATCTTCCAAATAAAACGCCCATAGTTTCTGCAACAGATAAATTTCCTAAAAACTTACCAATTTTTGGCCCCAAAACAAAAGCTGTCAAAAGAAGAGAAAATACTTCCCCCATACCAGCCACTACAAACCACATACCCTCTCTATATGCTTCAGATACAGTTATAACAAAATAGCTACCACTTACCCATGTGGCAACTATTGTAGCTACTAATGCTGGTGTGCTAAAATCTCTGCCACCAAGGGCATAATCTTTGATATTTTTAACCCCTTGCCCATAATACAGCCCGACTCCTAGGTTTATAAGTAAAAATCCAATCACAACAGCTAAATCTAAGCCGATTTCAATACCAAACATACACTCACATTCTATTAGTTAGTAAAAATGAATAGTTATTAGTACCCTGGTATCCAAGCAAATACAAGCTTTTTTGCTGGAAAAGATATTAACAACAATCAACCTTTTAGTTATACAAACAACCCTAAATTAGAAGCTGACTTCTTCATATTTAATATACCTTTTACGTTACAAGGCTTTAGCGTCAGCTCGCTCTTGCCGTTTTTTATATTAAACCCATGATTATATAAATACAAGTCTATTTCTTTAAGCTCGATCAATGCTGACAAAATAATTTTAGGCAGCAAGCTCCTAGATGAAAGCAAATTCCTGGCACTAGCCAGCAGAATCAACGGCTTTGATTCGTCGCTTTCTTTCTTCCTGTGAGGCCGCAATTTGTTATATGCGATAAATGCGTCTTTATCATCATTATAGATCGTATCCACGATGGTTATGCCCAGCTGCTTGCATTCTACTTCTAGGTGTAGTTTCTCGTAAAAGACTGTTTCCATATAAGGTCTATGAAACATGATCGCAGCCCGCCTGCCAGCAAGGTTGGAGTTGTCTGTTATGTTCACTATATTTGATTCATTCGTGATCTCGGATTCTTTCGCCATGGTTTCTGCTCCCTGAGTAATTTAAAAACTAAACTATAAAACCGCAGTAGAACAAAAAACACTGATACTCGCGTATTCGATGTTCCACTGAAAGTCGGGAAGTTGCAAAAACCGCCGATGACGATTATGGTAACATACACAGCTAAAAGGCGAACCTTCCAGCTGCTTAACATGCCACCATCAACCCGGTTCCAATGGAACTTGGGGAAGTCTATCTTTAAAATGGCGATAGATAACCACATCGGAAGGAGTTTGCAAACTCCAGGACAACTATTTAGTTATCCCAAGGACACTATCAACCAAAATAGCAAGAGTGTCAAGCAATTTAAATAAAATATTTTAATAAAGATGAATCTTTTGGTTGGGGTAATATTAGGATACCACCTTTAGCGCTGAATAAATCAGGAGTGAAGCATATTAATCAACAACGAAGCTTTGATGTCACGCTAAGAGTTAACTCAGTAATAGAGGTAATAAGTATTATGCCTGAAGAACATTCATCAAACTGTGTCACCTCAATTAAGTTTAGTAGTCAACTAGATACTGAATTTGGAGCTACGAACAGTTAGAGAGCAGTTTAGTCCATGTTTTGCAATATAAACTGATTTTTTTATGAATATAAATCAAAATTTAATCAATTTAAGGTTGACTAGCATCTATAAAGCTGATAGTCTCTGGCCTTATGTCAATTTATACAAAAGAGGTGCCAAGTTTATGTCAATATTTAAAAGGTTTGAGGAGCAGGCTGCACGCAGGGCAGTAGAAGCAGAGCGTCGAAAAATAGCTGGAATTGCAACCATTGAAGCAGAAAAAGTAGGCAGTGCACTGCGCTCAGAACAATCCTCTGCGATATCGCTAGCACAACGAGCATCTGATGCATATACGGATAGAGAAGTTACAAAAGCAAAACAATCTATTTCCTCATTGCAATCAGGGCTATCCAGTGCAGTGTCAAGATTAAGTAGAGAAGAGGCATCTACAAGGCAATCAAATCAATCCATTTCCCAGTTGCAAGCAAAATGGGCAGCTGTTGAGCGTGCTGAACAGGAAGTAGCAGAACTAAGAGCTGCAGCTGAGGAAGCTGGACGAATGGAGCTAGCCGCAATTGAGCAACAGGAGCAAAATGCTGCTCAGCTTGTTCTGCAGCAGGAGTTAGAATTACAAGCAGCACGCCAAATAGCCCCATACGAGCCAAATATACAACCAGCTGTAATCTTCCCAGCAGAAGATATAGAAGGAAAGTTTTCAGCTGAACATAGCGAAATTATACAAACTATATCCTCCCGGATTTGCGAGGGTAATGATCGTATTGCTAAAGAAAAACACCCACAGGCAATATTATTAATAGGTAATACTGGCGCAGGTAAAAGCACATTAGCGCATGCACTCTCTGGAAGAGGGTTACAGGGGATTGTAGAAGATGAAACTGGTGAGTTATTGATAGATGCATTACATCCTACAGAAGACATAGTAATTGGTCATCAAATGACTTCAGAAACCACAATTCCCAATAAGTGTCGTAATGGCGAGACTGTAGTGTGGGATTGTCCTGGCTCTAATGACACTCAAGTTGATCAAGAGTTTCCTAATATATTTTACATCAAAAGATTGCTTGAGATGAGTCAGGCTGTAAGACTTGTGTTAGTGGTGCCAGAGCCTAATATAGTTGGGGATAAGGGTAGTAAGTTTGTAGAAACAATCAAATATTTCATGAATAGTTTTGATGCAGCAATGCTAGGCAATTCAGTATCATTAGTGGTAAGCAAAGTTGCACCGCACAAACGCATTGATCACATTAAGAATTCCATAGATAAAGTACTAACTCAGAATCAACAGGTAACAGATGAAATGAAAGCATTTGTTGGTACATTATTAGAGAGCTCATCAGTGCATCTATTCTATAGGCCAAGGGATGAGGGGGTGATGCCATCACAGGCTAATTTGCTGGCTGCTATTGAAGCAGATGGTGATTATGTAGTATCGGATAAGAATTTAGCAAAATTGACTGTGTCTCAACCAGCACAGGAATATTCGCATGATTTGTTACAAACAGTGTCTGGTAATTTCAACAACATAGTGAATCTGATGATAAATGCAGTAGCGGATTCTACAAATTGTATGAGAGCTGATGATGGTAATCTCTTCACGAAAAATCATGCAATGATAGCACGCTGGGTGCCTGATCAGATGAGTTATGACGATTTGCGAGCGCGAGAAGAATTATATTTTCTAAATCTAGATATGCTTACAGCTTTAAAGGGGTTATTTGAGTCTCCAGTCATAACATTTGAAGAAGGGGTAGCAGTTTTGCGAGGTGCAATGCAGATCTTTGAGAGATTTGTTGACAATGATGAAGCCAAGCAACAGATGCAAGAATATGCCTATGTGCTGAATCAGCAATTTGAATATATAAAGTTCTTCAGTGAGTTTATAGAAGAACCGGAAGCACAAATTTATGATCTTAATGCACTACAGGCTGTAATAGCTCAGTGTTGGGAGAATATTGCAACTAATTTTGAGTATCAGGTAAAAACTATAGAGTTGGAACCTGGTCAGGGAGCAGCATATTATAAAAAGGCAATATTTTATCTTGATCAGTGTGATCACCCTGTATGCGCAACGACAATAGCACAGGCGCATATGCGCATTGCTGAGCTAGTAGTTGGTGACGACGTTCCAGCCGCGATAGAGCACTACGTAGCGGCAATTGGGTATGATAAAACTTTAGCTGAGGTTTATGAACAGCTAGGTCAACTATTTCAGCGAGAAGGCGAGTATAGCAAAGCAATCGAATGCTGGAAGGTGGTAGGTAAGGCATATGCGATCAAAAACTCATTTGATGCATGGCTTGAGAATGCCCCAGAAAATGTATATGCAATCATGATGGTAAGAGGAGGTTATTGCGAGTATAAGGGGCGCGTTGATGATGCCGTCTCGTGGTATAATAATGCGGCTAGTGTAGCTGTCAATTTAGAAGCTGCAAAACAAGCTTCAAGTGAATCAGAACGTACACTGAGCAATGCCAAAAATATTCGAGATGAAGGAGCTGCAAGAGTTAGAGAAATGATGGACTCTAATTTTTGTAACTACAGTATGGTAACTCCTGAGTTTGTTGAATCCATAGCGGATGGTATTGTTATAGCTGGTGGTGCTTTTGAAGCTGACGTGGTGGTGTAGGTTTAGTTGATTAGCACCGGAAAACTTTACAAATAATATACGCCTTGCATCTTTGCTTAACATAAAGACTTTTGCTAAGTTAGTTTTACATCTGGAGCAAGGCGCGTATTATATCATCCTAAAGTCATTAAACTTATGCGGGAAATGCTACCAATCTCCCCCCAGTCCAAACTTCTTAACCACCTCCTCGATTTTATCGCCTATGAGCGGGTCTTCGAGAACATAATCTATGCCCGCATCTAGATATTTAGGGTCTTGATTTGCTGGAGTCCTTGGAATCAATACGCTGATAATTGCAGGCTCTCTGTTTAGCTCGGTCTCTGAACTGCGTATTTGGAGTGCGATATCGGTGCTCAGCATATCAGGTAATTCCCGTATGAACATTAGATTATATTCCGTTTTGGTAAACATTTTCAGTGCATCCCTGCCAGTGGGTGCTTCATCAATAGTGCAGTTGAAATTTTTCTTCCACAGACGGGTTAGAGTAGTATTGAGAGGATAACGGTTTACTGATAAAATTTTGATTTCTTTGGTCATAATAATTCTAATTCTCCTTAGATTGATAAAAAAACATGGTT
>NVVL01000027.1 GCA_002402195.1 Rickettsiales bacterium
AGGAACAGTTTTGCGGGCAAGCAAAAATACTTCTAGATTTAAGTGGCCGAAATATTCACAAAATAGCACTCAAAAATGGCCAGAGAATATATGTAGTTCCCGAGGCTTGGTATATGGCTGCCGAAGATTTAATGAGAGAGAAGAAAACGCAGGAAGAAGGAGGTAGCGATGAGTGATATCAAGGTATTTGATGAGAACGAAGAAGAGCCAGAAAATGGGATATGTACGAGATGGGTGGAGATTGGGGCATTATTCATATTGTGTGAGTTTGTTGTTTTCTCCGTTTTGTTGATGACGAAGGAGGGGGCGTTAATCGTTGATATAGCTTCTATGTGGGTGGTGTTTTTATTATTATTTTTGGCTTGGGTGGTAGTTCTGGGGTTTGTTTTTGGAGTTTGGGGGCTAGAAAAGGCAGAAGCGCTGTCTTTTGGCTGGGGATTTGTGTTGTGGTTATCTGTTGTTTTAATGGTTTTGTTGGCTTTTGCAACGCAGGAGGGAGCGGGCTTGAGGAGACAAGAAGATAAGGAAAAGCAACATTTACAACAAGTGACTACTCAGCTTGAGGAAGCGACGGCGAAGTATGTGCCGTGGTTATTCAATGTTGAGGAGAAAGATATCCAACACAAGAAAAGTTATGTCGTGGATGTTTTAGAGAATTTGAGTTCGCAAGATTTGTTAGATGATTGGTATAACTCAAATTCTGCAAAGCAGTTTGTTTTGCAGAAAACAAAGGTAGATGCGAAGGCACAAAGAGTAGAGCTTACCGGGCTCGAGTTTGGTGCTGGGCATGCATCTGATACTCCGTGGCAGCAGCGCATCTATGTGATTCATTTTATTCAGCAGGATGGCAGATGGTTGATTCGAAATATTTTAGATAAGAGACTTGAGGAACATTTTAAGCGCGTAGATGAATTGAAGGAGCAAGGGACTCAAGAGTCAGAGACTCAAGAGTCAGAAATCAAGCAGCCTGCCCAAACTGGTTTTTTAACGCCTGGAGAGTTGTATCAAAGTATTAAGGATTTGCTAGGCTTTGTATCCCGGCAGCGCTACTTGTTTGCCCAAAATAACAATACGAATCTTGGGTATTCTATATCCTTGGATATTCTATATCTTGAGAAAAGCCGAGATTTGGATTTGAAAATATAGTTGCTTATGGCTCTTTAAAGGAAAGTCTGAGCGAATATTAACCCAGGGGAAAATCCCCGCAGAATCGGAGAAGAAAGAAAATATATCACCAGACCAAACCAAAGCAGGTCAGGGCAGAGCATGCGATATATTTTACTAGATAATTAATTATGGAGGTAAATATGAAAAAATAAATTAAATAAGGAAAATAGAATGATTAAGAAAATGGCAATTAGCAGCCAGGCTGCAAGCAGTAATGCTGCAAGCAGCCAGGCCACAAGTGGTTGTACCACAGGTGGCGAAGCTGCAGTAAATAAGAAAGGAGAAAAGGAACTAAGATACAAGCAACTTTTGGCACTTGGCGCAGGGCTCGGTGTATTGGCATTAATACCGGAGATGGCACTTGCTGCAAATTTTAATCTAAATGCTGGAGTGACTGCTGCAACAACGCCACTCATAACGGCTCTTACTGAGCATTGGGGAAAGGGTGTTTTAATCTCAGGAGCTGGGAATGCAATAATAGGCGAGGGTGATGGATGGCAAAGAGCAACAAGAGCTGTTAAGGGGTGTATTGCAGGTGGTGCTGCGGTTCTTGCTCTTATTGCGATGCTTGGTTAAAGCTATGAATGAACGTGTATTTACAAAATGTCTAAACCATGAGCGCAAATATTGGAATAGGAGTTTAGGTTCAATTGTTTTGGGAGTATTGATGTTTGCCTTAGTTGGTTTATGGCAAGGGTTGATGTGGGGACTTGGGAGCGGAGCTATTGGTTTTGTTGTTGGTGGGATGATTAGCAAGCATTGGTATTTAGGTTTGATTCAAAGAAAGCTGTATTGGAACTTGCCGTTTGCCAAGGTGACTGTAGATAGGAATACGCCAGACTCATCAGATCGAGAATTATTGTGATGGTTAAAATTAAGAAAGTTTGAATAGGAGGAGAATTTGCGATGAATCAAGAAATAGTGCGTTTAAATATAGAGACTATAGCACGTCAGCGAAATGTGTTTTTGCTGCTAGCTATGCTTGCGATCTCTTGCTCATTGGCGCTGAGTGTGAAGCTGGTTAGCACACACGACCGGGTGATTCTAGTTCCTGGATTAAATCAGGAAGTATGGACGAGCGGGAAGGGTGTGTCTAGCAGCTATTTGGAGGAAGTGAGCGCGATGTATTTGCCCCTACTTCTTGATTTAGATGCGGCCTCGATTGAGTGGAAGAAGGAGCATCTTATGCCGTATGTATCCCAAAGTGACCCATCCTATATGAAGAATTTAGGTGAGTATTTTGCGCGGGTAAAGGCCAGATATAAGAAGTTCACGCTGAGTACTCATTTTGCGCTCAAAAGCCTTGAGAGTGATCAAGTGAATCTTACAGTGAAGGCTTCGGGGCAATTAATTAGTAGGTTTGGAGAGCGTGGGTTTAAGACAAACCCTGCAGAATATATGCTGAGTTTTGAGTGGGTTAATGGTCGTTTGCTGCTACGGGAGTTTGCAGCGGTGTCAAAAGAAAAAGAGGAGAAGTGAGATGATTAGAATCAAAGGCTGCATGCTTGGATTAATAATGTTGTTGTATTTGGTATGTGCGGGAGGTGCAATGGCTGGGGATGCGCATATTCCTTCAGAGTACAAGTTCATCACAGTCAGCTATGGCAAACCAACTAAAATCACGCTAAGTAGCAATGGAATTAACCGGATTAATTTTGCCGAGCAAAGGGTGGTGCAGATAGTTGGTGAGAGTCAGAAATTCACCAAGTTGCTGACCTCACATGGGGCGGATTTGTTTTTAACATCGAAATTAAGCGGCGAGGCGGGTTGTGAGAATATATCGGTGGTTCTGAGCGATGGTAGGGTTATAGATTTTGTGATTAAGATTGAGAAATCGGATGTACCCACAATCATCAAATTCAATTTTAGTAGTCTAGTTTTCCAGCGCCATGAGATGGTTTTGGCGGCATCAAAGATGATCAGAGCGATGAGGGAAGAGAGAGTGGGGAAATATTATGTGCAGGATGTAGATAAGCATTTCAAATTACCTGAGCTGCTGGCAGGTGTTGGTGTGCAAGTGGTAGCAAATTATCGTTATTTAAAGCTAGCTGGTGTGGTGCTTAAGGTCACCCCTAGCAATGGCGGTATTGAAATTAGTGAGAATGATTTTCATCAAATGTTTGAGAAGGTGATATCTACGCGCATTGGCAAGACTCAGGGAGTCGGAACTCGAGGAGTCCCAGTGCGTATCAGCAAACCAGAATTTGTATATGTAGTTTATGAGAGGAGTGAAGAATGAGTAATTTGTTAACCAGTTTGAAAGAAAAAGCCATCAAGGCTGGGGTTAGAATTAAGCAGCTTGCGGGGCGAGGAACAGGCTTACCTGTCCCAGGCTTACCTGGCTTGAATGGAGAAAGTGCTAGAGGAAACAACAAGATTTTGCGGAAGAAGCAGAGGGGAGTTGTGGTTGTGTCTGTGTGTATAGTGCTGGTGTTAATAGGAGGAGTTAAGAGCTATTGGGAGAGCAGTCAGGAGAGCAAAAGACTGGCAAAAACTAAAACAAGCGAAACTGGGCGGCGCGCGAGTGGGTCTGAGGTTTTAAAGATCGAGCTTGCGGATAAGGCTCTAGACCCAGAGCTGCATTGGAGGAACTTCTACGAGGAGCTGAGGCGGTCTGACCGATTGGAGTTTGAAAAGCGATTGAAGGAGATAGAGAAATCACAAGAAGCGGTGCTAAGTAAGGCAAAGAAGGCGATTGACACCGAGCTTGCCGGCACTAAACGCAAGCTAATGCTGGCGCATCAGGAGCTAGAGGATGCCGGGATGGAGCTGACGAGAGTTGCGCGTATGGAGCAGGAGCGAATTAACGGTGCACCGCCTCATATGGAGACTCTTTTGGAGGCGGAATATTTTGAGGATGAGATAGAGTTTTTCAGGCCAAAATCTGCGAAGAATTATGTACCGGAGGGAACGTATTTCACGGGGTATTTGCTTGGTGGGATAATGGTGTCGACTGCGCTGAACACAGCTGCTGATAATGCCACCCCGGTGAGTTTTAGATTGAAGCATAGGGGAAATCTATCGAAGCTCAACAAAACGGATATTTCAAAATGCCGGATTATGGGTAGTGCGTATGGTGATTTATCATCGGAGCGAGCGATCATTCGTTTGGAGAAAATGATTTGTGAGAAAGATGGATTTTATACAGCAAGCCGGGTGGCTGGTCAGATCTTTGGGGCAGATGGATTTAATGGCATTAAGGGTACGGTGATCTCTACTGCTAGCAAGCATATTAAGAATGCGATGATAGGCGGTATAATCAGCGGTCTTAGCAGTAGTGCAAAAGGTCAAGATGGCATGAGCATTCTGTCTGGCGGGCTGACTTCTACGCAGAAGAAAGGCTTTAAAGATCTGGCTGGTGGTGGATTGTTAAAAGGAGTTGGCAATGCAGGAGACAAGCTAGCTGAGTATTATTTAAAACAAGCAGAAGCGATGTCTCCAGTGCTAACGATTCCTTCTGGAGCGCGGGTGAACTTGCAGATTACCAAGGGCTTCTTTATGGGAGAGAAGACGACTCATAGAAGAATTAAGAATGGCAGAAAAGGCGCTAAACAAATAAAGAAGGAGCAGAAAAGATGAGTATATTAAAAACAAGCATTAGAGTAGTTTGCGTTGGTATTTCGATGATGTTGTTGAGTAGTTGTTCGAGTTATAAATCCTCATTTAGTTGCGGGGATGCTGCCGGGGTACATTGCACCTCCATGGATTGTGTTGATCGTTTGATCTCTAGTGGCGAGATAGAGCAATATCATAACAAGGCTAGGTTAAAGGGGGCGCATAAGAAATGGAAGAAAAGCAAGGGAAACGCTGCAAAACGCAGCATAGCACATGAGAATATGGATTTGCCACGAGTTAAGACTCCCCGAGTTAAGAGTCAGGGACTCAAGACTCCACGGGTTAAGGCTAGCCTTGTCAAGCCCCTTCATGGAGGTGTTTAATGTTAGCAATAGAGAAACATTTAAGCAAGTTTGCTGATTATTGCGGTTTAAAAACTGGCGGGGAGCGTGGGTGCGACCCTATGGAGGAATTTTCGGCAAAGATCGATGCGGCAACTGGTGGTGCAACTCCGCTGGCGGATGTTTTGTTATATGATTCATTTGATGATGATTCTGGCCTGGCGTTCCATAAGGATGGCAGCTGTGGTTTTTTCTTTGAGATCAGCCCGTTAGTTGGGTCTAGTGCTGGGCTGGAGAAGAACCTAACTTTGTTTTTTAATGATGAGCTGCCAGAAGGAGGGTATTTGCAGTTTTTAATCATTGCCGGTCATGATACATCGAGTATTTTGGATATGTGGGAATCAGGCAGGACATGCGGCGGGCCATTCCTTGAGAGAATCACTGCTTATAGAAGGGATTTTATTGAGAAGTGCGGGCGTGATTTTGAAAATGCAGGCGATGGACGACTTGCACGAAACTTCAGGACATTTGTGACCTATTCTACTAATGATAGTGGAACTGAGAAGGGTTTAAAAAAGATAATTAAGTTCAAGAGAAAGCTTGAGAACAAGCTGCGAGCTGAGAAGTTCTCGCCTGTTCTTTGCAAAGCGGATGATCTGCTCCAGATTAACAGAGAGATCATGCAAATGGATATAAATCTTGATGGAGCAACAAAACCCGCCCGCCATAACATGGCTCGCCATGATATATTAAATAGTTTAAGCAATCAGATGCTCAGTCCTTTGAGTCCTGTTCGGATTGAAGAGGAGCAGATTAATCATTTGGCGACAGGACTTGTGACTAAGGTATTTCATCCTTCGGAGCTTCCTGAGAGTTTTTCTCTCTCACGGATGATATCGTTGCTTGGTGAGGGCGACAAGACGGTTCCAGCAAGATTTATAATTTCATATACGATAGCAAATAATCTCGGAGCAAGTGGAACCTCTGCAATGAAGGACCAAGGAAATCGTTCAATACATGCATCAGAGATGAGCTACACAAGGAATGATCTTGTGGCCAGAGAGGAGGCGCGTGATTGGAGGGAAGTATTGGCGATTCACAAAAAGGGAGAGCAGTTTTTAACGGAATCCATGCAAGTATCGATCACGGCACCAAAAGAAGAAATAGAGATCGCCGAGGAGGTACTAAAGAGTCTGTGGAATGCCCAAGATTGGAAGCTTGCAATTAGTGGCAATATCCAGCTGCTAGGGATGTTGAGCATGTTGCCAATGATGCAGGCATCATATTATCAGAGTTTGAAATTCTTCAAACTAACGAGAGTTGCTATGAGCGGCGAGGTGGTGGCAAAACTACCTTTGCAAGGCGAATGGAAGGGCGTTTGGAAATCTGGAGTATTGTTAATGGGGCGGCGTGGTCAGCTATTTTGCTGGAATCCGTTTGAGCGTGTTGGGGGCGGGGGGAACTATAATTGTACTATAGTGGCACCATCTGGGGCTGGGAAATCATTCAATTTGGCAGAAACTGCAACCTCAATGATCGCGCAAGATGTTGCAATGTTCATTATGGATATTGGCGGGAGCTATAA
>NVVL01000028.1 GCA_002402195.1 Rickettsiales bacterium
CCATGATATCTGCAGCATCATTGATATTAAAGAGGAGAACAAGCTGAAGATATCTCGTATATTCGCTATTTTTATTAGTGTCGCGGCTGTGCTGATGGCATTGCTACTGAAAAATCTCATAGATTTGATCTTACTTGCTGCAAACTTCTATTTGCCTATTGTTACGGCTCCTCTATTGCTTGCGATCGCAGGGTTTCGCACTAGTGAGCGGTCAGTGCTAATTGCTATGTTCTCAGCTGGGGTCACGGTGATTTTCTGGAAATGGCAATTGCAGGCGATAACTGGCGTAGATAGCGTGCTACCAGGCATGGTTATGCATATTATTGCCCTATTTGCAGCGCATTATCTGCTTGGCGAAGATGGTGGTTGGACTGGCGGCGGAACTAGTTCCGGGGCTGGTAATAGCTTTGGTACTGGAAGAGATGGCACAATAGGTACTGGCATAGGAGAAGACAACAAAAGAATCCTCTCCAGACGCGAACGCGTCCAGATGGCTTGGCAAGAGCTGAAAGATTTCAATATTTTGAGCTATTGCAACAAGCGCCTGCCTAAATCCTGGATAATCTATATATCTTTCTCATTCATAGTATTCATGACTATCGTTCCTATAGTGTCCATAGAGAAAGATCTCTACAATATGCATACTGGCCTAATCTCTAGCCTGCAAGCAATAGTGTTTGCCATTGGTACAGCTTTCTTTTGCAGAGGGTTCTGGCCAAAATCCATTAAAGAGAAATATCTCGGTCTAATATGGTATGTATCTATATTCACCGGACTTGCGCTCATCAGCAGCTTTTTGGTTCTACTGAGCAAGTTCTCGCACATGTCTTTGACGATTCTAACAATACATCTGATTATGATATCACTGCTTGTTGGTTGGAGAATGTCGCTTGTGATGATTCCAGCTGGATTATGGATTTCATTCTCTTTCTATGAAGGATATATCGGTGAAATGGTTACAGGCGAGATCTATGATCTCAAGCTAAAAACGATATATGTGTTAGTTGTGGTGACTGGATTCGCTGCAACAATCATCCGAAATAGACAAGAGCATCTGGAACAAACAGAGCACAAGGTTGGTGCTTTAGAAACAGAGGCAATCACCAAAGACACCAAGATCACCACATTAAACAAGAAAGTCTGCCACTATAGTGAGCGGGTTTCCGATCAAGCCCGCGAGATTGAGCGGCTGGGGGCAACTGCTCAGAAGATTCTCAACAACGTAAATCATGAGCTGCGCCTGCCCGTTGGGAATGTGATGAACTTTGCTGAGATACTGCGCGATGGGCTGGAGAAATACGATAAAGAGCATCTGAAGATGCTGTCAGATGAGGTGTATCAGAACTCCAACCGTCTATCTAGCATGATTCTGAATATGTTGGATTTGGCTACGTTGAATGCAAAAAAGATCGAGCTCAAAAAGGAGAAAATAAATTTCAGCAAGCTGGTTCATGAGCGCTTTGAGAATTGCCGTAATATTTACGCCCAAGACAAGAAGGCACTAAAATTCCATTTAAACATTGAAGATAATGTAATAGTCTTTGCCGATATCAACTATATCCGTCAAATGATCGATAATCTGGTAATAAACGCAATTAACTTCAGCGAACAAGGCACAATTGCAATCAGCGTCAACAGCGAAGAATATTTCGTATCATTCACAATCAAAGACAAAGGCAAGGGCATCCCCAAAACCGAGATTTACGACATATTCACCCCGTTCAAAATGGGCTCCAACACAGAATCTAAGGCAGAAGGCCGGGGCGTAGGTCTTGCACTGTGCAAAGCAGTAATTGAAGCCCATGACGGCGAGATCAAAGCTGAAAGCCGGCCAGTTGGGGCGTTGTTCCGGGTGTGCTTGCCTTATGGTGAGCTGAAAGAAGGGAAATAGCTGCAGAAAAAGACTTTGCTGACAGGCCTAAATAGTTTGTTTCTTCCCTATTTTAGCCACTAAAGTGCGTGCATGCGCTGTTTTTACTGACTATACGCCCTACCCTTTAAATCACTACTAAACAGGTGAAAGCTTTGGGATAGTATGTCATCAAACTTAAGCGCAAACTCCTCCGATTGACTACATGTTAACACCCCACCTGCATCAGTGTCTCGCGCCTCCATCTCAAACAAAACATCCACTATTTCATCGGTAAGAAAACCAAAATGTTTTTGGATTAAATTTGTTAATTCCTCTGATTCCTGATTCTGTCTCACGTACCACCTTTTGATTGCTATTCTAGATTTTTAGCTATATCTATATGGAAAATGCTATATAACAATACCCCATTTGAAAAAACTTTAGAAAATACACCTGATGAACTCTATGAGTGGATAGACGAGGTAAAAAATACATTTCTAAATAAATTCAAAAACATTGAGCTAATAGCTCAAAAGGACTTCGAAACACTAACTAAAGTCGTAGATGCCAATAACAGAAAGGAACAGGCTAAACATATAGCGAAAACAAAATATCCAAAACTAGTATTTGCTATGCTAGATGCAAAAGATTTCCGTTCTATGATTTGGAAAATGTTAGAACCATCAAAAGAATCGCCATTTCGCCTAAGAAAAAATCCCGTGACAGTCTAGATCAATGATGTTAAAACCTATTAAGCAAATAAATTAAACTAGACCATAATCACATGACGGCAAAAAATAGCAATAAGATTAACAAAAACAAGAAGCAAAGCAAATCAACAAACCTCGCCAAAGCGGAAATTGAGAAGCCTAAAAAGCTTAAACATGACGAGTTTATGAAAGAAACTCTAGGCCGCAGATTGACTGCTATTGATTTTGTTAAAGATCACCTCCCGGCAAAGATGCAAGAACAGCTTGATCTCTCCACTCTCGAGGTAGAAAAAGAAACCCATGTTGAGAAGAGTCTCAAGAAAAGAATGAGTGATTTAGTCTATTCTGTCAAGACCAAAAAAGGTGATGATGCGTACATATATATGGTGCTGGAGCATCAATCCAGCGTTGATCGAGATATGGCTCTCAGACTTCAGAGATATCAGTTGCTATTATGCCAGCGTCACAGGGATAACAAAGAACCTGGTAAGCTGCCAATAATATTTCCATTGGTGATCTATCATGGCAAAAGAAAGTACACCGCCCCTTTGAGTTTTTGGGAGTTATTCGATGACCCTGAATATGCAAAAGAAATCATGGCTGGTAACTATACTTTAATTGACCTACGCGCCATGTCTGATGATGACATTAACTATGACAGACATCACAGCCTAGCATTTGCAGCTATGAAGCACATATATGATCGTGACACATTAAAGATGCTGGATCAACTGCTTGCGAACTGCAAGATTGCAGTTTCATTAGATAAGAGGGAAAAATACCTTTTCTTGAGTCTGATTATCGAGTATACTTCCCCTAAGGTGCCAGCTGAAAAAAGAGAAGAACTAGCGCAAGTAATTCAAGGCCACATGTCAAAAGAAGATGGAGTTAAGTTTATGAAAACTGTTAGAGATAGCTATATTGACGAAGGCTACGTTATTGGTGAGAAGAAAGGCGCCGAACAAAAAAGCATTCAAATTGCGACAAATTTGTTAAATCAAAACCTTGATCAAAAATTTGTTGCATCTGTTACTGGGCTTTCTGCTCATGAAATACTCAAGCTCAAGAGTAGTGCTCATAATTCTAATGATAAATCATAAGCACATAAACAAGGGAAGCTCAAATGAACAAAGCTGAATTTGTCAGCCATATTGCCAAGCAGTATAACTGCTCTAAAGTCCGCGCTGATGAAATAATCAACATGTTTACCAGCTCGGTCATTGACGCTCTGGGGTCAGGCAAAGAGGTCTCATTAGCTGGTTTTGGTCATTTCACTGTCAGCCCGGTTGCTGCTCGGACTGGACGGAATCCCAGGACTGGAGAGCCGTTGCAAATCAAAGCTTATAATCAGCCTAAGTTCAAGTCCGGACAAAGAATGAAAGATGCTTGCAATAGATGAGTCGTTTGCTCCCGCTTTTGCTTTTAGTAGGAAACTGACTCATCTGTGAATCGCACACTTATCTATGCTGCAAAAGCGAGCTTGCACATAGCCCAGTCTAGATGCTAGCTTAAGGTTGCCTGTATAGCTAAAAGATTGATTATTGTTAATATCTTTTCTAAAAAAAAACTTGTATTTGCTGTGGTATCAGTGTATTAATAACCTTTCATTTTTATTGTTAAACCTCATAGTTTGGCTATATCATGGGTGAGAGGTTAAGAAGTACCAAAGGGAAATACATATGTCTACATCAAAATTACAAAATGTTGGAGTTTTTATATTGCTGTTAATTTTTATCTCATGGGCAGTATACGCTGATGAGAGCGCAGCAACCATACAAAAAGCAACAAAGCATGCTGCAAGTTCTGACAAGGAAATACATCTAGCATATTTGCAGTGCTATGCTTTGCAAGAAAACGATAAGAAACAATGCCATCAACTTATCACACAACAATTTAATTTAGATAGAGAGCCGAGTTCACAAAAATACTGGTTATACTACTCGTATGAGGCTGAAAGGCTGGGGTTTCAATGGTTTTTAAATTCTCACAATAAGAGCTGTGCAAAAATAGACCATGGAGTTTTATTCAATCAAGCTACTAATTCATATGATGTGATTTGTGCTGATGGGAATAAGTTTAAAATGTCATTTAGTTATAAGGATAATAGTTGGACTCTTCTTGAATGGCTCATAGTTTAATTAACTATAGTAGCAACAAACCCAATTGTTTTGTTTGTATGAGTATAAATATTAGGCTGAAGCTGTATTTTTAACATATGATCGCCAGCATGATGATATTCTGCATTGACAGTTTTGCCTTTTAAGACTTCATCTATTTGAGCTCTATACTCATTATTAGCTTTGAGGAGCATTTGCCCTGCGGTGAGCGTGTTGGCATTCATGCGCTCTTTGACGTCTAGTGAGTCTGTATTGTGATATAGCGGATTTAAATATAGTATATTTTCATCACGGTCAGAATAAAACAATATATTTGGTATTTTTTGGAGTAAATCAATGCCAAAACTGCTCACAAGAAAATTATTTAGTATGCTGAGCTTGCACGAGACAGGGGAAAACTGTTTCTCAGATAATAGGGAATCAATAGTGACGCTAAAACCCAATTTCTTGTAAACATCCAGATAGTTCATTAATTTAGTCAATTTGATATCAAGGCATTTATTGCTTTCCCAGGCAAGCACGGTACCTGTAGGTATTTTATAGTTTCTTTCTATGTGGTTTCTGCTTAACCCAGCAGATTCTCTCAATAATTTTAAGTTAGCGCCTAATTTTGATAATGGCATATTGCATCCTTGTATTAAAGTTATACCAGGAAGATATACTCTATTGAGTTGGTTTGATCAATTATTTTATATCAACTATATATCATTTTTATAGCAAATCCAATTAGCTTGTAGTTGAAAGTTAACTAAAAATCTTAAAATTATTGATTGATCTTTTATTATAAGCTGTGTATGCTGCCCTTGGTACTATGTTGCAATACCACTTATTTAACAAACTATTAACAAACAGGGAACTTATGGATAATAATCAAACCTATCATTTAGACGCGCCAGCATTATCAACTCATATGAACAGTTTAGTCGTGCAAGCTTTTCGAGAATTGGGAGATAGCCTTGCAGATAACTTAGCATTTCTTGAAATAGAAGTCCTTGAGGGCGAGCAAAATTGTAATGTAAGGACTGCTTATATGAGAATAAAAGATAAAATTGCAGAGAATCTAGATAACATATTACTTCGACATTCTTTAGCCATAATAGATGAGATAAGAAAAGAAGCGGTTTTCATCGATACTATCTGTTCAACAGAAAGAGAGTTTTAAGACCCACTCTCAAGCTTTACCTCTTTTTAATTTGAATTAGTTGGGGTTTCCAAGCTGCAGGAAGCAAATTTCGTAATATTTTGTAATACACTTACTCGCTTTGTGAACCGGGATTAGCTTTATGAAAATTTGCTTCTGCGAGTTCCTGCTTGAACTTAACACTCAGTATTGCTAGATTCTTGCTTGATTGCAGCTCATATAAAATTCCAACCAAAAAAGTGCAATACTTGGCTATATGAGTATGTATCATAGATCTAACAAATGAATCTTTAGAGTTAAAGGCCGGCAAAACAGACAAACTCTCCCATTCTTCAAGAGCTGGAGCTTCTGTCTCAAGTAATTTGCTGGTTATTAAGTCTGCGCTACAATATTTATACTCTGCTGTTGATGAAGAACTATGCACCCTGTTGACACACATGTCGATATCTTCTTTGGCGAGTAATAGCTGAAGAGACTCTCTTGTTGTAGCTAATTCTTGTTTGTGCATATGAGTAACCTTTTTTTAGTGAAATAATCTTCCCTACTATTTCAGTCTATATCTTTATATTCTGCCACTAAGGGTTTTGGGTAAATTATTTTTTGAAACTAGAAAAAATGATAACTCAGAAGTAGCGCACCTATTTATCAGAAGGCACGCTATCATAATTTGTCGCAGCTACTATGTGAGCATCACAAGGACAAGTTCAAAGATGGATATCAGAAAAACAACTTGCTCCGCTAGTTAGTTATATTCTGTCAAAATATTAGCGCCATTTGGTTTGAGTGCCATGTTAGCATAGTCTAA
>NVVL01000029.1 GCA_002402195.1 Rickettsiales bacterium
AAGAGATGGAGATCATCAAGGCTGAAAACAGTCTGTATGAGTCAGGATTAGGGGCAGTCAGGGGCAAGCGAGCCCTTGTCGTTATTATGTTTGCCCAGAAATTTGCCAAAACTCGCAATAGAATTGGCCAGACAGAATGGGAAGGGTCGGCCAAACTATTAGCGGATGATGCTAAAGTGAGCGTCAGTACGGTTCGCAATACCATTGATTATCTTGCGGATCACGGTTTTATGAATTGGGAACTGGGACTATTGCAGTTCCAGAATGGTGATATTAAAGGTCAGCACCATAGTTACTATTACCCGACCGAGCGTATGACACGGCTCATAGACCAGGTTGATCCTATCAAATCAGCGGAAAGGGCCGCCGATGATGGGATGCTACAAGCTCACGTCACAGTCCTCAATTATGGCGAAGAAATAGACCAAAACGACCTTTTTTCGTACTGGGAACAAACCGCAGAAACCATCGGCGGACAAAATATTGATCACACCTGTTTAGAGTCTAGATCAAAAGATATATATCCTACTCCTACAGTTATTAAACCTCAGCGTAAGCACATAGGAAACAAACAGATGCGCAGAAATGAGGCTATACCGGTCCAAGCTACGCTTGCCCCTGCCCCATTACGGGATACTAAAACCAGCAAACTAAAACCAAATGATATTTCTGATATGCCGAACACCAAAACTGTCGCTTTTCCTTTCCAAGGAAAGAAAGTATTGGAAATGCATAGCACACAGAAAAGACGGGATTCAGCCGATCTGCTGGAGTTAGAAGACCATGAGATAAACCTTGGAAATATGCCTATCGCTGCCGACGGAATGGAGGCAAGAGAGCTGATTTTGATTGGATTGGAAGCTTTAATCATATCGCTGGCGCTGAGACAAAAAGACCCAGAGATCATAAGTGGTTACGATTTTGAGTGTTTGGAAAATGCGCCCATATCAACCTTGGCCAAGGCCGTATTTAACTCGGCTTACCTGGCACTTGGGGCAAACATCATTACCAGCGGTGCTTTTGCAAAAGCGGTTAAATCCTCCGGTACTATTACAATTCTGGCACTATTAGATACTACCCTCAAAAAAATATCGAGAACGGCCATACCCATTAAAAATCCGTTCGGATATTGGCGCTCGACCGTTAAAAACAGCATTGAAAGTGCTGATCCCATCACTGGGCTTGGTTCGGCCATCAAAACGCATTCCGCGGTTGTCGCCGCCGATTTGCGAGATTTTTTGACCAAGACCTCTGCCCTGCTCGCTACTGAATGGGTGAACGGACAGGCGGAGCGATCCGCTGAAGAAATTCTCGAAGCCCACAAAGACATTCGCCAAAAACGCGGTGATTGGTCGGACACCATGCCTTACATTGATCATGTAAAAATGGCATTTGAGAACAGGACA
The DNA here is from genome assembly GCA_002402195.1 of Rickettsiales bacterium. Lineage (GTDB taxonomy): Bacteria > Pseudomonadota > Alphaproteobacteria > Rickettsiales > Rickettsiaceae > Megaera_A. Next base: position 1,407 of record NVVL01000029.1, read on the forward strand.
GTTCAGAATAGAACTTTATTTTTTCCTGTTGGTCTAATGTTTTAATGTGTATTCCAATATCTGTATTTATTTTTTCTGAAATTGCATCCATGTTGGTGTCAAAAAATACAAGGGGGCTAATGTTCAGCGCTTTTGCATATAGAAGTAATCCATACTTCAGTCACAGAGCGTTTTCCAGTTTCAAATTCGCTTACATGCGCTGCTGGCTTATTAATACTTTCTGCAAATTCTTTTTGCGAGAAGCCACGTTTCTTCCGCCAATATTTCATTGGTTTAAACAAAATTTGCTTTTTTCTATCCGGCGTGGTTCTAGTTTTTTTCATATTTTATGGACAACCCTTGTTTCTGTAAAACGGGTGCTCTATTTCTTAGGCCCCATTGGGCCTTTGAGCAGGATTATTTTTCTATGGGTTGATTAACCAATTCCAGAACTGTCATATAGAATTTTATTTTTTGTGGGTGGGTAAGTTTTTTGACGTGCTGGGCGACATCAGCCGATATTTTTTCTGATATTGGGTCTATGCCGGCTTCAAAAAAAACTATTGGTGAGACGTTTAAAGCATCTGCATATAGATGCATCCAGTCGTCAGTTACGCCACGGTTTCCACTTTCAAGCTGCGAAACATGTGGCTGCGGTTTACTTATTTTTCTTGCGAACTCTGTTTGGGAAAACCCACGTTGTTTTCTCCAAAATTTCATTCTCTCGAATGTTTTAAATTTTGAGTTAATTTTAGAGGCGCGTTTTATAGCCATTATTTGTTTCTTTAAATCTGTGTGGTTTTCTAATGAATAGTATTTTAACATTATACTATTTTTGAATAAAGAACCAAATTCCTTAATGTTTATATAGCCGAGGAATCTTTAAATTTATCTTAGCTCGGCAGGAGAAAATTCAGTTTTAGATACGTGCAGCATGATTTATGGTAGATTTTTTGTTTTAAAGTCTACTATAGACAATCATTATGGCTTATAAGCGCTACTTTAAAGACTTTTTAACTGTTTAAGTCTTTCTAAGGTTGTAAATAGTACGGAGTAGCTTCTGTGGAATTTGAGTAATATATAAAAGCTCTTGTTTTCTGCGCTACTGGTGATAATCTTTTGCTTAAAGTGTATATGCAGGGTTAATCATTCTTCATGATTAACCCTGTTCTACGAAGTACTTCGATTAAAATCGATGAGGCGGCGCTAGCGCCTAAAGGAAATGAAGCATGTACCCATCTGTTACCTTTAGATTTAGACATGGCTCTAATCTTGCTGAAAAACTTAATGCTGAAGATAATAAATCCAAAGTGATCAAGCAGGCATTACAGCAATATTATAATGCAGGTCCAACTACCGATCCCGAAATACCAGCCGTATGGCAATCTGTTAATCGGAAGCTCTCTGGCGTATCAACAAACATAAACCAAATTGCCTATGCGTTTAATAGATCGAGCAAAAAGAATGTTGAGCATTTGCCGCCGGTTGAAAGCTTATTGGAATTAAACAAGCAGGTTTCAAACATCATTTCTGAACTAGAACGTCTGACCATCGAAAGTGCAGTATGAGCAAGCGTCCACGTAATCCCTGGGAGCAAAGGCTCCGAGCGCCGACCTATAGGCAACAAAAAGTTACGATACCGCAAAAGTTCGAGAAGTCTAAAGAGGTAGTTTTTAAAGTCTTAAGTCATTCTAAGACTATCCGAGGTGTCGTTAATTCAATCGCATATAATGCAGATCATGGAGGGCAGGATGAAGAAAACTCTATGTTTGATAAGAACGGCGTTCAACTGACACCTGAAGAAATTACCAAACGTATAGACAATTGGAATTTGATTAGAGACGGGTACGAAAATTTTAGTAAAAAGGCTAGAGAAGCAACTCCGGTAGAATTACGTGAAATGCCTGATGATGAAAAGTATTATCTACGGCAAAGTACGCATTTTATGATTTCTTTTCCACATGAGCATAATGAATTAACTGACGATAAAATACATAAGATCGTACAAGACGCCATTCGTCCAATGACCGATGCTGGCCATCATGCATTATACGCCATTCATCGGCATCAAAATAAACCTCACGCGCATGTCGTAATGAAATATAGAGGTTACAATAATAAACGTTTAGAACTTAACCCTCACCAAATTCAGAAAATACGTGAACACATTGTTGAGGTTGCAAAAGAGCAGAATGTAGAATTGACAGCCACCCGCAGGCGGGATCGCGTGCAGTCCTTGGAAAAGCGTTTACCCTCAATCGAAAACTATAAAGCGGCTTATCTTTATCGAGAGATGTTGAAACAAAAAAAGGATTTTGATAAAGCGGGCCTGAGTGCTGAAGATATCAATCTTGCTCTTAGCAAAATTAACGAGCGACGCGATCAAATTAAAAAATATAAGAAGTCAGATAAAATTTATAATGCGCTTGGGAAGAAGATTCAAAAATTGGAAGCGAAGCATGAAAAGAAACCGTCAGATAAATTACGGCAAAATATTGCTGGATTAGCTGTTCAGCGCGACGGCCATAAAGTTGCAATTGATGCAGAAATGAATATTAGGGCGCAGCGGGTGAATAAACCAGAGGATCTAGTTTATTCCGCTATTGATAAGTCCCAGCTTAAAGAGGTTAAAAAGACGCTTCTTGGGGATTATGAAGCTGTTACGCAAAATATCAACGATCTCAAATTGACCAGGCGGCATCTTGAAAATGTAGCACCAGAAATGTTGAAGCAATCAAAGGGTGATTTTGTAGAATCAAAAAGCCATTTTGATATTGTTTTAGAAAACCGAAATATTACACGTGCGAGCTTGATAAAACGCCAGGCTCCGAACTGGTATGCATCTCACGGCCTGGAATATGAATTGCGGCGTTCAGGTGCAACTAATACTGATGTTCCTAACCCATACCCTAATGTTCGCTTGCCAAAATTGGCTATGAAGACTAATCAAGAATTAAAGAAGTTTACTGAAGCTAACTATATGGACCCTGAAGCCGCTCGAAAATCATTTTTAATAATGGCTGCGGATAATTCCAGAACGGCATTTTGGTATGCCAACAAGTGCGGTGAAATATTTGGTGAATTAAAACCGGATGCCAAGCGCATTGAGATTAGCAGTAGGGATATTCGATTAAGTAAGGATTGGAAGGACCAAGCAAAGGTTAGCATTAAATCAGCATACAGCAATGTAAGTGATAATATTGAAAGCTATCACCAGGAAATCGCTGATAAACTGAGCCGAAATAATGAAAATGTTAATCAGGTTGGCTATCTGATGAATAGTGTAGAGAAGGAAGGTTTAACGAAGGCGGTATATCGCTCAGGCTAAACCACAGGAAAGACAAGCCAGAGCCGGTATTAATAAGGGGCTGAACGATTCAAATCTAGCTCCGGCCCTTTCCAGAAAGAAAGACGAAGAGAATAAAGTTAAAAGCAAAGGTAAGGCCCAGGTGTTGCCTTCTGATCTGGTTAACACCCAAAACAGGGTGATGGATAACAACCGCTCGCGAAATGCACCAACAAGGCGACGGTGAAATTAGGGAGAATAGGTGGAAATATGATTTTGACGATGCTTAATAATATTAAAATACTTGTGGTCGTAACTATATCCATCCTGGGTATCTCTTTAGCTTCAGCGAAAGCAGAAACGGTTATTATCGATGGAACGCTTTCTTATTGGTATGAAGGCTCATCGCGGCACTCTAAATATAAATTAATACAAGAGGATTATCCGAGAATTAATAATGAGGGTTACCTGCTACCTCCGAAAAGAACTTTAATAGATGAAGATGGAAATGAAGTTCCATATTCATTGGAAAAACACCTTGAAAGAATAGAAATAATAATGGAAGAACGTAGATCATATAACTTTGAAATAGTATGTGATCTTGATGTTGCTCGTCATAAGATGTTTGTTGAGGACCCTCAAGCTTACGCAGGTATGCTCAGAAATAAGCAGCACCCATGTATGGAAAGCCCAGGCCACATTTCTGCTCATCGTATAAAATCTGCAAAACATATAAAATTTGTACTCGACTTTATTGACGAAAAAGAAATACATGTTGGAGGCCTTAATCGTTCACACACTACTTTTTTTGATGATTTAGCAATCGTTTCGTTAGGTGACTTGCGGGCTGGAGTAAATTTTTCGATTAAAAATGAAGAAGGCTTTTTAAAAGATAGGCAAGTGAATCTCAAAATAAGAGAATAAACGCAACATTTAGTAAAAAAATAAAGCCGAGAACAAGGTCCCGGCTTTAGGTTTGGTAAAATTAGTTAGGCTAATTTGAAGGTGTCAGAAGGGTGTCAATTAGTTTGTGTAAGTGACGCCCTTTAATTTTTATTTGAATAATCCACCGATTAAAGGGATGCGGCTTAAAATGTTATCTCCGCCAGAAGCTACATTAAACATCTGATTTGCAACGCCGAGAAATGCGCCGTAACAAATGTATCAATATCCAACCTGATAGGCCCATATAAAGGAAGTCTGCGCTGTAAAAATCTAGAAGTGTTTTGTCTTCACCACCCGCGTGAGAGTTCGCAACCTCAAATGTAGTAAGGATGACACCATTTATTACAACGACAAGATATAGTTTCATCATGACCCCGAGCATTATTTTAATGAGGCTCATAAAAAATGTCCGCGTTTTAGGGAACATTAAAAAGTAAACGCCTGCTGGCATTAGTAGGGCCGCACCATAGAAAACTATAAACTCTATCAACAGGGTGATTAGTAAAAGTTTGTCTAAAATGAAATAGGGAGTTGTTAGAAACATAATGTTGAACATTTTCCCTATTTCATAAAAGCTAATACTTTCCCACAAAGTAGTCGTTAACTCCCAAAAGTTTTTATCGTAAACATCAGAAATTTTACATAAAAGTGCGCCAATTCCAGCCGAAGACGCACCGGATTCAAAATCTACTACTTCACCATTGGCAATAGTGGCAAGACCTAGGCGAAGACCAATATCCCTAAATGCTGTGAGAACTCCGGTAATATCACCATCAGTATTAATCTCGACAGTCATCACCACAATGATGAACATCAATACTGCGAATGGAATTGCCAAATAGTCATCTATAGCCAAACGATATAATTTCGATTATATTTATTTTCATGACTTATTCATTAGATTTCAGGAAAAAGATATTGTTGGTGCGCAAGCGTGACAAGCTTACGT
>NVVL01000030.1 GCA_002402195.1 Rickettsiales bacterium
GAAACAAATAGATAAAATAGGTAATAACGGAGAAAAAGTGATGAAAACTATTGCAGATGGCCGCAGAGAGGAAGGCTGGAAGGATGGCCTAGCCGAGGGGCGAGAAGAAGGCAGAGAAGAAGGCAGAGAAGAAGGCAGAGAAGAAGGTATATCTATTGGCGAGGAGAGAGGCGAGAAGATTGGCGAGGAGAGAGGCGAGAAGATTGGTGTAGAAGTAGAGCGCAAAAAAACAGTTGCTCGTATGCTGAAGGAAAACTTTGCCCCAAAGATTATTTCCTCTATTACAGGCATGAGCCAGAGAGCTATATCAAAACTCCGTTCTCAGTTGGAACTTCAGGGGAAATTAGTCTAATATTCCCTGCTGTAAGGCCTGAAAGCTACTTTGGTCGTATACTGGTAAACAAGGTACCAATAGAGAAAGCAAGAGCTGGCTTCACTGATGTTGAAACAAATAGATAAAATAGGTAATAACGGAGAAAAAGTGATGAAAACTATTGCAGATGGCCGCAGAGAGGAAGGCTGGAAGGATGGCCTAGCCGAGGGACGAGAAGAAGGCAGAGAAGAAGGCAGAGAAGAAGGTATATCGATTGGCGAGGAAGTAGAGCGCAAAAAAACGGTTATTAGCATGCTGAGAGAGAACTTTGCCCCGAAGATCATTTCCTCTATTACAGGCATGAGCCAGAGAGCTATATCCAAGCTCCGTTCTCAGTTGGAACTCCAAGAGAAGTTAGCTTAATATTTTCTGGTATAGGAGAGTTATTGTGTTTTGTAATATGCCCCCCTTGCGGGGGGAGTGGTGCCGAAAAACACGGAAATTCTATGCCATCAGGGGAGTTTCTTGACTCAGCTTTTAGGAAGCTTTTACTTGCAGGATTGGAGTATTGCTTCGAAATTCGCCCCAGTTTTTGGGGCGATAATTCTAGGCCTGCGGACGTAGCTTCTTAAACATCCAAATTCGTGACATTTAAAGCATTTTTATTGATAAACTCTCTGCGGGGTTCAACGACGCTTCCCATTAATGTAGAGATAATTTCCTCCGCCTCGTCAATATTATTAACACCAACTTGCAGCAGAGTGCGTTTTTCTGAGTCGAGAGTTGTTTCCCATAATTGCTCGGCGTTCATTTCTCCAAGTCCTTTAAATCTCTGCACGGTCAAACCCTTCTTGCCGCTTTCTGTGATTAGCTGCAACATATGGCTCGGGAGTGATATCTGATACGACTGGCTTTTAACGTTTAGCTCGCATTTGCCCAGGAAGAATCGCTCTAGCTTCTGACCGATCTTATTAAGCAAGATAAATTCTGATGATTCTGCTTGCTCGCGGTAGAGAGTTTTCGTGTTCTTAACCCCTCGTACCAAGCGGGAAAACTCGATGGAACCTTCGGATACTGACACTTCCCAATCAGTTTTGTCTGGTGCTGCATCCCCTAAATTCAATGGGGATAATGCGGCAACTAGCTCGTCTTTTTTGGACGAGGTGAAAGATTCTGTTTTAAGCAAATCATTAATAGCCAAACATTCGGCAATGTTAGAGTCAAATCTTTTGGCAATATTCGAAAGCCTAGAGTTGAATTTTACGATCTGACTCGTCATTTCCTCAAGGGGCGCACCAGAAACCTCTTCACCATTTGTAAGTTTAACAGAAGCATCCTGCAGGGCTCCGCTCACGAGGTGGTCTTGCAAGGCTTGTTCGTTCTTTAAATATACTTCCGAGCTACCACGCTTTACTTTATATAAAGGAGGCTGGGCGATATATAAATATCCTTTTTCAATAATCGGCATCATGTGACGATAGAAGAATGTGAGCAATAATGTCCGGATATGAGAACCATCAACATCAGCATCCGTCATGATGACAATCTTATGATATCTGAGTTTCTCAATATTAAAATCTTGCCCAATACTGGTTCCAAGCGCCGTGATTAATGTTCCAACTTGCTCAGAAGCTAGCATCTTGTCAAAGCGAGCTCTTTCAATATTCAGGATTTTGCCTCGGAGCGGTAATATAGCCTGCGTTTTTCTTGAGCGCCCTTGCTTTGCTGTGCCACCCGCAGAGTCTCCCTCCACAATGAATAGCTCGGATAATGCTGGGTCTTTTTCTTGGCAATCTGCAAGCTTACCAGGTAGGTTAGAAACCTCCAAAGCTGATTTACGACGAGTGAGCTCTCTTGCTCTTTTTGCAGCCTCACGCGCGCTGGCAGCTTCGATGACTTTGCCAATAATTGCTTTTGCTTCACTCGGATGTTCTTCAAACCATTCCAGCAATTTTGCATAGACAGATGATTCAACAACTGGTCGCACTTCAGAGGAAACAAGCTTGTCCTTTGTTTGCGAGGAGAATTTAGGATCCGGTACTTTTATAGAAAGTATACATGCCAGCCCTTCTCTTGCATCATCCCCAGTAATGGAGACTTTTGCCTTTTTCATAAGCCCGCTTTTATCAGCGTAAGAGTTTATCACTCTGGTTAATGCCGACTTCAAGGCAGACAGGTGAGTTCCACCATCGCGCTGACGGATATTATTTGTAAAACATAATATATTTTCGTGATAGGAATCATTCCACTGCATAGCAAATTCAACAGTAATTCCTTGCTTGTTATCGCTAGAACAAAGAGCAATACATGGGTGAAGAGCAGTCTTACTACGGTTGATATATTCGACATATGCCTGAACACCACCCTCGTATAATAGCTCGATCTCCTTTGTCTCTTCTTCCCTGTTGTCAACAAGCAGAATCCGCACTCCGGAATTCAGGAATGCAAGCTCGCGCAATCTGTGCTCTATGGTATTATAACAAAATTCCATGATCTTAAAAATGTTAGCAGATGGCATAAAAGTCACTTCCGTACCTTTCTTGCCATTTCCGTCACCTTCTACGCGGAGCGGGAATTCAGCATCACCATTTCTAAAACGGATCAAATGCTCCTTCCCATTGCGCCAAATACGTAGTTCTAGCCAGTCTGAGAGTGCGTTAACCACAGACACACCCACGCCGTGCAGGCCGCCGGATATTTTGTATGAGTTTTGGTCAAACTTACCACCAGCATGCAGTTGAGTCATGATTACTTCTGCTGCGGAGATACCTTCTTCCTTATGTATATCAACAGGGATTCCGCGCCCGTTATCGCTAACAGTCACAGAGCCGTTTTTATTGATGATCACACGGACTAAGTCGCAATGACCAGCCAAGGCTTCATCAATTGCATTATCCACAACTTCATATACCATATGGTGAAGCCCTGAGCCATCGTCAGTATCTCCGATATACATACCAGGTCTTTTGCGAACAGCTTCAAGACCTTTTAATACTTTGATGGAATCAGCTTCATATAGATCTGCGTTTGGTTTGTTTTCTGTATTTGACATAGGTATCCCTAACATGATAAAAATAACGCAGTTATTATACAACAGAACTTGAGTTTTTAAAAGCAAAACTTGAAGTGCATACATGGCAGGAAAATTTATGACTCAGCTAGAATTCAAACAACTAAGCGCAGCTATTGATGATTATGATCTGATCCTATTCGATATTTGGGGTGTTATCGTTGAAGGTGGAGAGGTTTATGATGGTGTTGTGGATGCTATTAATAAGGTGATTTTGCAAAAAGAAGTGATTTTCCTAAGCAACGCCCCAAGGCCCGCCTTTAAGGTGATAAATACTTTGCGAGGTTGGGGAATATCAGATTTAACCGAGGAGATGATTACCACCTCAGGGGATCTAGCACGTAAGATTATTCTTCAAAAGAAAGAGTCTCTAGGTGGTAGGAATCCGGTTATATACCATCTTGGCGCCGATAGAAATGATGATATATTAAGCGATTTTGACCATGATTTGACGGATGATTTAGATAAGGCGGAGGTTTTCCTGCTCAGTATTTATCGTGATGATAATGAAGATATTCACGAATTTGACGAATTGTTAAAGCAAGCAGCTAAAAAACCTAATTTACTGAATATATGTTCCAATCCGGACACTACAATACCAAAACGTGGCTCCTTGCGTTATTGCGCAGGGTATTTTGCTGAGATAATTGAGCAACATGGAGGGGAAGTTGTCTATACTGGCAAGCCTAAAACGACCATCTATGATGAGATTTTTCGTAAAAAACCGAATATAAAGAAGAATCGCATCTTAATGGTGGGGGATACTTTTGAGACGGATATTCTCGGTGCAAATGATTCTGGTATTCACTCAGCATTGGTGCTTTCTGGTAATTCAGAGCCGTTTCATAATATGCATTCTGCTATGGAAGATAAGCTTGTCGCGTTGCAAAAGCGTGGTATGAAGGTTGGTTCTATGCCGAATTTCGTCACTAAGCTTGTATAATTTATGTTCAGCGCGCCATGTGAATTTATTCTGGAAAATGAGCAAGACTCAAAGGCTCTTGCTCAGAAAATTGCCACAAATCTAAAGCTACATGATGTTCTTGCTTTTACCGGAGATCTTGGCGCAGGGAAGAGTTTTTTCTGTCGTGAGATTATTAAATCCTTGTGCGGTCAGCAAATAAATGTCATAAGCCCTACTTTTAATTTGTTGCAAATATATGAGAGCAAAAACTTTTCAATCTATCATTTTGATCTATACAGGCTGAAACATCAAAGTGAGGTTTACGAGCTTGGGATTGAAGAAGCGTTTGACTCTGCCTTGAGCTTGATCGAATGGCCGGAAATAATAGGGGAGATCCTGCCTAAGGGCAGTATTTTTGTTGATATTAAAATCATATCTGATTCCAGCCGGAGGGTTTCCATACGAAAAGATTAACAATCCACTTTTATTTATTGAAATATTTACCATTTGTTGATAGCATTTAAATACGAATCAATATTAAGCGGTATTTGCGGTTATGGCTGTAGAAGATAAGGGGGCATCTTTAGAATCTGGATCCAGAGAATCGGGTTTCGGAGAAGCTAGATCTAGAGAAGCGAGATCTAAGGAAAACTCAACCCAAAGAAGGAGGGACCCTGATGATTTCGATGTGCTGCTTGGCGGCAGGAAAGCAGACAGCCCTGAGAAAGAAACTCCTTCAGCAAATGAACCTGATATATATCAAACTACCGCTACTGCGCCCGGTGGTTCCCGGCCAAAATCAGAAGAAAAACATGCTGAGCCAATACATATAGAGGTAGCAGTGCCGCCTAATGCCACGTCCGAGACCTTAGCCGCAGCGCAGGTGCAAGAGGTAGAGCCAGAGCCAGAGCCAGACGCAGTGCAAGAGCAAGAGCAAGAGCCAGAGCCAGCACAAAACGAGGAAAAAGAACAAGACGAGAAAGCTACATTAAACGCAGCACCAACTGTGGGTCTAGAAGATGCTCCCTCGCCAACTGATGATGAAGCAAAAACTGAAGCTATAAGAGCCAGAGAAGATGCGCTTTTTGAAGCCAGAGCAAAAGAGCAGGAACAGGCGGAGATATCCGCATCCGGAGGCAAACAAGGGGACGATGACCCCGGAGAGGAAAGGGCGACGGATAGATTCTATTCTGGTGGCTCTGGTGGCGATAAGGCACCACCTGCCAACGAGCTAGATCAATCTGTAATCAATGCTTCATATATAAATGACGCTGTCGACGACATAACCCAGGCAATACGCGATCAAATTATAGCCAAGCAGCAAGAAATCTTGCAAGCAGCCATTGCCAAAACCCTTGAGTCGGAAGCTCGGGATAAGTTTTTAAATCTTACCAGACTTGAATTTCGCGACTATCTAAATAGCAAGCAAGGTAGAGGGCAAGCAGAGCTAGCTTTGCAAAATTCTGGCGTTCAGGCGGAAATTCAAAGAATTGATTTAGAAGGTTACAGATCCGTACATTATGATTTTAAAGATAGGTTTCGCAACGTAGAATGGGAGAAAAAAGACACCACCTCCACCAGTATTGTCAAAGATGGTGACCGGGAAATATGCAAGTTAACAGAAACCATTGTTAATATTCCTGGTCAGTTTGTGACGGCTAATGGTGAGCAAGTTGAGGTTACTAGCTATAGAAAGATCAACTTCCCTATTTCTCTTGAAAATGGCGGCCCGATGCATCTTTCAATGGCTGTGAAGGATCAACACGGGAAGAATATCTCAAAGCAGGATGCCGTTTATTTTACCGCGCACTACAATGAAGAAGGCAAGCTTATGGAGCTAAGCTCCCCAGTTCCTGTGAAGTTCGCCGGAGAGGGTGGAGATGCGATTGGCTACATAGAGCGGGGCGGGAAAATATATACTTTGCCAGTAACGCGCGCTAATTACCAAGCAATGATGCATGAGGTTGGCATAAATAATGGGCTGAGCACGAACCTGTCCCAAACCCTGCCAAGCCCAGCAATTGCAACGCCCGCACAAGCAGCAGGGCAAGAGCAGGCTACGGGTCAAGCAGCCGGGCAAGCTATGGGGCAAGATCAGGGGAGGGAGCGCGGGCAAAGCCAGCCAAAACAGAGAGACCCCAGTAATGATAGAGATGCGCCGCCTCCACCGCCAGCGCCACCACCTCCTCCGCCACCACCTACTCCAGGG
>NVVL01000031.1 GCA_002402195.1 Rickettsiales bacterium
AAATTAAATATAAGAATATCGTATACTTAATAAATTTACTCATGTATGATCTAATTAAATAGGTTATCATAAAAATGAATAATATTCATACGTTCGGAAGCTTCAGCGAGATAGGCCACTGGATTAGATGAAGATAAAAATAAAAAGGAGAAAATTATAAAGAATGAATAGATGAACATGATCTAGAACAATAAACCTCCAGCGGATACCCAAAGTTTTGACCAACTAAATATCCACTGGAACCTACCACATAGTTAACGATAAAATTAACCACGAGGATATGAGTGAGTTTACAACAAAACACCAGAGGTGGCAAGCAAAATCCTACTAGGGAGGTCTCCCTAGGCATAGGCAACATCGTACCGCATTACTGGTACAAATCCATCAAGGCACCAAGCGGCAAACCGGATTTAGTGGCAATAACTGTGCTATCTGAACTGTGGTTTTTACATCGCAAAAGCGGTGGAGCTGAGTTTAATGCTGGCTATGCTAATTTTGAGCGCAAGTTTGATTTTTCTCGTTCTCAGTTAAAGGATGCAATGGTTAGGTTGCATGATGACGGGCTACTCCGTCGTTCTTTTCGGGCGCTTGTTATCAATGGTCGTACTTTTCCTAATGAGCTGCATCTGGCGCTTAATATTGCTTCTTTGCTGGCGATGCTGCCAAATGGTGCATCTGGTGGTGGTAAGAGCGGTGGTTCTTCTTTCAGTCAAGATATGGAGTCCTCAAATAGTGATGATGGGGAGATTTTTCATGGTGAGGTGTTCGGAAATTCAGTTCAGCATTCTTTAGAAACTCCTGAGGAACATATAAGGAATAGAAAGATATCTTTAAGAAAGAATAGATCTCTTAGATCTGAGGAATCTAGTTTTAAAATTAATGATTTGAAAGAAGAATTGGATTCTGGTTCAACTTTATCTGCAACTTCAAACTCTGTCCCATCCCCTAGCGACTACCAAAAACTAAAACCCGCGAACGCGGGATTGGGTGAGTTTTATCCACTGGAGAGAGAGGATATTGCTGCTCTGGCTAGTTCTTCTGGTAGGGAGTTTGGGATGAATGCGGTGAATGAGATTTTGCTCAAGCTGAGCAAATCTTGCCCAGACCATAGTTTTCCAAACAAGGCAGCTTTCATGAGCTATATGAGCAAGGTGCTGCGCTATGAGAAGCGGGATGCAGTACGCATAAATAATGCTCACTTCCGGATTAGGTCGAATATGAGCGAAACTGAGCTTGCGACTGTAGAGCAGGAGAGATTCCTTGCTGGCATTGAGAATATCAGGGAGGTTTCACCTTTGATGCATTTGAAGAAGAAGCTGGCTTCAGTGCTTGCTCCTGATATTGCTGCACCCTTGCTACGGGCATTTAGGTCTATTCGGAGGGATGGTGATGTTTGCAAGATTTATTTAAGCCGGCAAGTGGAGCTAACGGATTTAAACAAGGAGCTTATTTTAAATCAGGTGAAGGCAACGCATGAGGGGTTAACGTCAGGAGGAGCCGGGATGTTTGAGACGATTTCCAGAGTGGAGATTATCAGCCCCCAGCCATCTGCCGTTGCTCCGGAGGCTCTCAAGCCGGAGATGCTAGCGTCTACGACTCAAGAGCCAGGAATATGGGGTCAGGTTCGAGCGAGGTTAATAGAATATTTTGGCGCAGATGGTGTGGCGATTGATCAGAACTGGTTCAGCCGGCTCAGAGCCGAGATTGATGATAACTCCCAATCTTTAACACTAAAAACGTCATCTGAGTTTTTTCGGGATTGGATAACGAGCCATTACAGGGATTTGATTGAACGATTCTGCAAGATGTTCGGGTTCGAATTTGCAGGAGTAGTGGTATGAATATAGCAGGAAATTCAACGGGAATATAGGGTATGTGCAGTTAAGAATTAGTTTTTAAATAGTTAAATTAATCAAAATAAGAGGCACTAAAATGGAAAAAGAGTTTAAAGCTGCGAGAAAAGATAATAGCGCGCAGGATTCACTAGATCTCATAGTGCTGGAATGGGTAGAGGAGCAGTTTTGTGGGCAGAAAAAAATACTTCTAGACTTAAGTGGGCAGAATATTCACAAAATAGCGCTCAAAAATGGCAAGAGAATATATGTAGTTCCAGAGGCTTGGTATATGGCAGCAGCAGATTTAATTAGAGAGAAGAAAACGCAGAAAGCGGGAGGCAGCGAAGACCTGCTAAAGGGCTGATATGGCATACTGATCGTGGGTCACAATATTGCTCAAAGTCTCACAGACAAATCTTGCAAGATCATGGGATAATGCAACATCTGAGAGCTTTTTCAGCACGTTAAAAAGAGAGTTGGTAGAACTACATAATTTTGCAGATCAACAACAAGCTGCTGCTGCAATTTTTGAATATATTGAGGTGTTTTATAATAAAATTAGACTTCATTCTACCACCCTTATATCTTGCTCCCACACAGTTTGAAGATAATGAAAGGTTTTTGAAAAAATCTGTCCTCTAAACCCTTGACAGGTCACAGAGCTAAAACAGGTGTCAAAAGACTGTGGGTGTTTCTTGTTGAAATCTTAGGCAATAGGCTGCCTGCTTGGGAGATCATAGGGCAGGGGATTCCACATAGTTGTGCACAAAGATTGGGGATATCTTTTTTAACTCATTGCGAGTATAATTTTAAGTATATTTTGAGGGATTTTTGTTATGAGGCAGAGTTTGAATTTAGAATTAAGGACAGAAACACTAGAATTAGTTAAAGATTATTTCACTCAGTTAAAAATGTTTAAAGTAGACCATATTGGTTATAGAGAATTTCGGAAAGATGGTACAAGCATGGCATTTTGTTCACATTTAGATTGGTATGACGTAGATACAGATGTTGTTTACAAAGAGGAGATGGCAAATCACTATGCTAAAGAACTAATTTTTTTAGTCAAAAATCAGTTTGATTGTATTACTCGTTCTGCGAGTTCAATCAATAACAAATTTTTGCAGGAATTGTCATCGAAAGATATGTGTAATAGTTTTTTGATATACAAAAACACTGAAGATGTCATCTACATGTATGCATTTATTTCTTCTTCTTTAAATCCGGATGCTCTGAGCTATTTTGTCAATCAGAGCGGTTTTTTGGAGGAGTTAATTAATAAATATAAAGCTACATTTGCAAGCGTATTTCAAAAATCAAAATATCAGGAGCTTAGAGAACAAATGTTTTCAGAGAAAGTAGCGCAGCATATTTTTTCTGATTTAACTAGTTCTATGCAAAATAGTTCGTTTCAGCAACTAACTCCAAAAGAAATTGAGTGTACAGCGTTAGTAGCTAGGGGCTGGAATAACAAAGCTATAGCAAAAAAACTCAATATTAGTACAAGAACAGTAGAATTTCATCTAAGTAATATTAGAAACAAGTTAAACATCAATAGTAGAAATGATATTGTTGATATTGCTAAACACATTAATTATTAAGCGAACTATGAAAGACTTATCAAAAAAAGTTATGGGTTCGTGTTTTTTAGCTGCTTGCTTAGAAATGTATGATTTTGCAATATTCGGTTTTTTTTCTAGTGTTCTTCACTCAAATTATTTATCATTTTTAGACAAAAAAAATGCAATGATCATTGCATATGCGTTGTTTGCTGTTGGTTTTATTTTTAGGCCACTTGGGTCTTTAATATTTGGATATATTGGAGATGTTTACGGTAGAAGAATAGCTTTAATCTTAAGCGTTTCTTTTATGGGTAGTGCTTCTCTGGCTATGTTTTTAATGCCCTCGTATGCAATGATAGGAATTTTATCTTGTTATCTAATTGCTTTGATAAGAATTGTACAGGGGATTTCTGTCGGAGGTGAATATAGCGGAGCATTGATATATGCTGTTGAGCATTTCAACAAAAAAAAATCAGGTCTTGTTGGCGGGGTAGTAATATGCGGATGTATCACTGGTGTATTATTGGCATCTATTGTTAGTAAGATTTTGCAAAATCCTGAATTACCTGAGTATAGTTGGCGTTTTGCATTTTTGTTAGGTTTTGGATTGTCAGCTATAGGTTATTTTATTCGAAAAAACTTGTTAGAAACTCCTGAGTTTAAAAGATTAGGTTCGAGTAGGGTTAAAGTACCTTTGATAGCAGGTTTAAAAAATTATACAACAGAATGTATTGGTACTATATTCGCTGCCGCATCTTTAGGTATTAATTTCTATTTTATTTTAATTTTTCTTCCTGGTTATATCAACAAACTAACTGGATTAGATGTTAAATTCTATCCAACCTTAACTACAGTCATATTAATTATTCTGTCTCCAATGTTTGGGTGGTTGTCTGATAAGTTAAATAGAGCTCAAATGCTCAAATGGAGTATGTTAGCTATTTCATGTTATAGTTTTGTTGGTTTACAGTTAGTTGCGCTGTATCCAACTTATAGTAGTGCGCTATTATTCTTTTGTGGCCATGCTATAATTTTCTCGATACAAGCATCGACAGCGAATATTTTTATAATTGAGGTATTTCCACCACAGTGTAGGTTTAGCTGTGCCTCTGTGTGTTATAGCCTAGGGATGGGGGTAGTCGGCGGCACATCTCCGCTACTTGCATCATTGATTCTCGACAAGTTTGATAACCCAACTTTTTACTTAAGTAGTTATATTACCATGATATCATTCTTAGGATATGTTGGAGTAAGGGTTATCACTTCCAAGAAAGAGAGAGTGAAGGAAGTGGAACCTTTAATTGCAGAGAGTGACTTGGTTTGGAGTTATTCATATGAGTTTGAAAATCAGCAATAATTAATACAAATTATTATTAATAAGATTTTGTTACACGAAAAATTATTAATAATAATCAATTTTTCCCCCGTGTTTACCCACAGTATACTTTCTCAAAATAGCAGTTATAATAGATAGACAAGCAAAATAAAAGATAGAAAACCATGAAAAACACAATAGAATTGAGATCAGGTATAAGTTTAAGAGAAAGCTTAGCTGCGGTAGAGGGGGAATTTGGTATACATGCCTCTTCTGTTGATATAAGCAAGCTTGCAGAGGTGGTTATTCCTGATCAGATCAAAGATGAGATTCCGACTTTAAATCGGATGGGTTATATGAAGACAGCTGTAGATTCCTATAGTCAGGAGTTTATTGATTATGCATCAAAGAGCGATCTACCTGTACTAGAAATTGGTTGTGCTTATGGTTTTGTTGCTGGCAGAGTTTTAGAGAATGGTGGAAATATTATTGCTACTGACTTAAGCGCCGAACATTTAGCGATTCTTTTGAAAAAAACTAATCAAGAGCATTTGGAGAGGTTGCATCTATATGAGGGAAGTTTTCCTGATAATGTAGATTTTCCTAAAAAATCTGTGGGAGCAATTTTAATCTCAAGAGTTTTGCATTTTCTGAGAGGAGAAGTTGTCGAGGAAGGATTGGACAAAATGCATGGATGGTTGTCTGATGGTGGAAAATTATATTTCACTGCAGTGTCTCCATACCATGTCGCGTTTAAAGAGAAGTTTCTACCATCATTCCAGGAGCGCAGCAGAGCTGGTGATAAATGGCCTGGCGTAATAGAAAATCTGTGGGAGATTGCTCCACAACATAAAGAATATGTACATGAGTTCTTGAATATTTTTGACATTCCTCAGCTTGAAGGGCTTTTACCAAAACATGGTTTTACGCTAGATAGAATTAGTTTATTTGATTTTCCAAATGATACTGATAGCGCAGGCAAAGGTCATGTAGGATTTGCAGCAACAAAGGTTTAATAGATTAAAAGTTATAAGAAAATGAAAATTATGAATAACACGGAGAACAACATGACATAGAATAAAAACTTCCAGCGGATATATAAAGTTTTGAGACGCTAAATATCCACTGGAGCCTACCACATAGTTAACTATAAAATTAACCACGAGGACATGAGTGACTATACTACAAAAGGCCAGAGGTGGCAAGAAAAATCCTGCTAGGGAGGTCTCCCTAGGTATAGGCAACATAGTACCACATTGCTGGTATAAATCTATTAAGGCACCGAGCGGTAAGCCGGATTTAGTGGCAATAACTATACTATCTGAGTTGTGGTTTTTACATCGCAAAAGCGGCGGCGTCGAGTTTAATGATGGCTATTCTCATTTTGAGCGTAAGTTTGATTTTTCTCGTTCTCAGCTTCAAGATGCAACGCTGAGGCTACATGAGACTGGGCTATTGCGTCGTTCTTTTCGCGCACTTGTTATTAATGGTCGTACTTTTCCTAATGAGCTACATCTGGCGCTTAATATTGTTGCTTTAATGGCGATGCTGCCAAATGGTGGCGGTTTTGTCGGTGGTTCTTCTTCCGGCCTCGATATGGAGTCCTCAAATAGTGATGATGGGGAGATTTTTCATGGTGAGGTGTTCGGAAATTCAGTTCAGCATTCTTTAGAAACTCCTGAAGAACATATAAGGAATAGAAAGATATCTTTAAGAA
>NVVL01000032.1 GCA_002402195.1 Rickettsiales bacterium
GGCGTCGGCGATGGCGGCTACGTTGTACTGGCCTATTTGCTCGGCGAAGCGGGCTTTGTATGCAAGTGATAAGGCGATCTCGCGGGCGTTGTATAGGAATTCAGGGCGGAGCGCTCCCATGCCGCCGGCTAGGGTGGAGTATTCTTGCTGCAAATCTTCGTCGCTCATTTTTAGGAATTCTGCTTCTATCACCGAGCTGAATCTGAACTCTAGGCCGGGTGATTGCTCGGGGTCGAAGCTCATCGGGGCGGAGGATGGGATGATGACAGGGCCGAATTCAGTGTTTAGGATTGTGGCAGGCTCGTGGGGTTCCTCGCGGTCCTCGATTGGAAAGAAGTGACCAAGTTCGTCGCGGCTTGCAAGGTTGTTCTGGCTCCAAGCTTCGTCGTCGCTAGAGTCGGGGTCGGAGTTTGCGTGGTGTTTGATTTCTTCATCTGCTGCGTCGCCAGCGGATATGCCGCTTAGGTCGCGGTCTGGTAGGAGGCGGGCTTCTTCAATTAGGGTGCCGGACTCCATTTGTGAGATGATTTGCTCGCCCAGCATGTTGAAGCCGGAACTTACCATGCCGCTGATGGCGGGGGAGATTATTGTGCTGCGGATCTGGCCTCGCATGCGGGACTCTATCATCTCGCAGTAGGATTCGATGATTGGGGCAGCCAGGTTGCCACGGGACTCCAGGGCGCAGTGGATTTTCTTTAGGGCGTCCTTGATGCGGAGCTTGTGGCGGCCCATTCCGCTGCCGAAGTTTATTTGATCGAAGTTGCGTCTTTGTGTGACCTTCCGGTGGGGGCAGGGTTATTTCAGGAACAAAATTAAGTCACTTTCAAGATTAACTTACTTAAAGTCATTTAGCTTTTTTAAAGCAGCTTTAGTACGTTTTAACAATTCTGTTTCATCAATATCCCTTTCATCACGTAATGTAACGTCTGAGCAATAATCTTCCACATCAAAAAAAACATCACTTATTATCTTATAAAGCTCCTTTGACATTCCTTGTTTTTTATCATCCATAAATAAATCTAAATAAGATATCTCAAATTGAGAATCTGCAATATTTCCGTTTACAAATTCTGTCATTAATAATCTATATTCTTTTACAGGATCTTTATTCATCTTAAACTACTATTCCGTTTTTACTCTTTGAGTATGGAGAAATATCACTAAGTTTTGCTTCTCTCTCTGCGTAGTTTATTTTAGATTTATATTTTTCAAACTTTGCAGCCCCTTCTGAATAACTCCCAATCGGAGTATGTAAAAATTCAAGATACACATCTATATCATCTTTCGTTATCAGGTTTTTATCCATAGCTTTTAAAGCACAGGCTACCTCTTGTGTGAGAGATACCTTGCTACCAAGCATCCCCTTTTGTTCCCAATCTATGAAACTATCAAACTTACTGTTAAATAGTCCGTTTGTTGTATTATAAATATCTTCAGCTGTTATTTGATCTTTTTTCCATGCTTCTAGTAAGCTTATTAGATATTCTCTTGTTATTACGAATGTTTCTGTTGATGAATTGCGAACTGTAGGAAAAGACAAAGGATAAAGCGCTGCAAATTCTTCTGATCTTTTCGTATAGTCTATCTTAGATTCATATATCCCTAACTTTACCGCTCCTTCTTTATATTTGCCAATCGGAGTGTGTAAAAATTCTATATATGCATCTGCATCCTCTTTAAGGATACCATCTACATCCATTGGTTCCAAAATACTTACCACTTCTTGTGCAATAGACGTATTATCATCATTATCCCAGCCTCCCTCTAATTCCCAATCTATATAATATATTTCATCATTTGGATATAAGAAATTGGCTGTATCATAAACATTTTGATCAGTTATTTTATCATTTTTCCACGCTTTAAGTAAACTGATTAAGTATTCTCTTGTTACGATATATTCCACCTAAACTACTCCTTAAAATTATTAAACTTTAAATTTACTAGTCTTCCCGTTTCTTTAATTATAGTTTCCTGCCTTCTTAGCTTTACCGCACCATTTCTATCAACAATCTGTATATAGCGTTTTATATAAAGAGGTTCTTTTGATTTAGCAAAAAATTCCATTACTGTATCGCCATTGGGAACTTTTCTTGCTTTGAAATGAGCAAATGTAGGTATATTTGTTCTTCCAACTGTTCCTCTAGTCGCACTACCAAAGAACTTACGTGCAGCCTTCCTTACACCAGCATTATCACCAAATTGTCGCGCTTGATCTCTTGTGTTAAACTTAAACATTTTACCAGAATACCTTGCAGGACTTGATATATCATGGACTGCAGCATTGTGCAAGTGCATTTCACTTATTGTTGGATTTCTGCCGCCACCTTTAAATTGAGGTTGTATATCTACTATCTTACTAGTTACACCCTGCACTCCCACACCTCTATTCATCATGACGGCTTTTATGCCAGCGCCGCCGACTTCTACAAGCACTACTCCGAGCATGGTTTCTACTGCAAATCGTTGGTTTTTGGTACGGCAGTCGCTCATTAACGAGGCGTAGGAAACAGCTACCGCATTTGTGAATGACTCGGGTAATTTCTGCAATGTCTTGGATACTATGTGGCCGGCTGCATTTGTGGCGCCGTTTAGTATTGCCATGCTGCCTGGGTCTATTAAATGCATCGTGTGGGCCGCTTGGTCGAGCATGTATCTAAGGCCTCCGCCGAGGAGTTCCCGGCTTGTTTCCAGGGGTAGGCGGAATGTGGCTAAATTGCTGGCAAACTCGCTTCTTGCGCCTGGGATGCCAGCGATGGCGTCTAGCTGCAGCTGCCCGTCTCTTGATGCTTGGTCGCTTAGGTTTTGGAAGTTTTTAAGTTTACTTTTTGATCAAAACCTATTCTAGTAACAGTTATATCCCCTTCTGTAAGCCTTTTTGCAATTTCATGCAATTCATCAATTGAATATTCGAATTCAATACCATCTTCCATTGAAGAAAGTGTAATAGCAATGTCTTGAACTTCCTTTTCCACATCAGGGAGATTATTATGATATTCTTTAAATGCTAAATTCCCTATTACACTAGGCTTATTTGTTCTCTTTAACACTTTCTCTAAAAAAATTCCAAAATCTTTAATTTTATACATAACTATCTCGATTCTTCCAATTCTTTTTTTGTTAGCGGGAAATGTACGCTATTTAATACCATACCATTTTTTGTTTTAGGGTGCACTCTTATTACCTTTCCTGAATGATCATAACACTCATTCCATGAACTAACTCTCCCTGTTTGGGGATTATATTCAGTTACATAAGAAGAGCCACGTGTTATCCCCTCTTTTCTTGCTAATCTCTCTTTTTCATAATATCTTATTCTTCCATCGAGTAAAGTTCTAGTTTTAACTGCATTTGTTTGAGCATTTTGTAAACTAGACATTTTTTTTGCCAAAGCGCTTTGTGCATTAACATTTTGCACATTATCCCTAGCAGGTTGCTGGTTTATGCGGGGAACTCTGTTTACATTTACAGGCTTTGGTGCGGTACTATCCAGGCTAATATTTCCTCCAAATCCGGCGGCCACTCTGTTGCCTATCATGTTTATCGCGGGGAGTTCACCGGGTTTATGTAAAGGTTGGCCGGTGATGTGTTCTATGGTGGATATTGCTCCCTCGGCTGCTATGTCTCCGATTACGGGCATGCGTCCGATGGTGGCTCTTATGGCGTCGGCGATGGCGGCTACGTTGTACTGGCCTATTTGCTCGGCGAAGCGGGCTTTGTATGCAAGTGATAAGGCGATCTCGCGGGCGTTGTATAGGAACTCAGGGCGCAGCGCTCCCATACCGCCGGCTAGGGTGGAGTATTCTTGCTGCAAATCTTGGTCGCTCATTTTTAGGAATTCTTCCTCTATCACGGAGCTGAATCTGAACTCTAGGCCGGGTGATTGCTCGGGGTCGAAGCTCATCGGGGCCGTGGATGGGATGATGACGGGGCCGAATTCAGTGTTTAGGATTGTGGCAGGCTCATGGGGTTCTGGGCGGTCTTCGATTGGGAGAAAACGTTCCAGCTCGTCACGACCGGCAAGGTTGCTCTGGCTCCAAGCTTCGTCGTCGCTAGAGTTGGGATCGGAGTTTGCGTGGTGTTTGATTTCTTCATCTACCGCATCGCCGGCGGATATGCCGCTTATGTTGCGGTCTGGGAGGAGGCGGGCTTCTTCGATTAAGGCTCCGGACTCCATTTGTGAGATGATTTGCTCGCCCAGCATGTTGAAGCCGGAACCTACCATCCCGCTGATGGCTGGGGAGATTATGGTGCTGCGGATCTGGCCTCGCATGCGGGACTCGATCATCTCACAGTAGGATTCGATGATTGGGGTGGCCAGGTTGCCGCGGGACTCTAAGGCGTGGTGGATTTTCTTTAGGGCGTCCTTGATGCGGAGCTTGTGGCGGCCCATGCCGCTTATTTGGTCGAAGTTGCGTCTTTGTGTGGCTGGGCGGGTGGAGGCTGCGGTGGATGCAGGGGGTGCAAAAGAGTGGAGCTCTTCGAACTCGAAGGGGCGTGGGATGCTGGCTGTCGTGAGGCTTGTCGGGCTGACTCGGGTGGGGCTGATGGTTCCAGTTGCGGGGGCAGATGTTAGTTGTTGTATGCCGCCTTCGAAGCCTAGGAGGCTGGCGTTTATGTTCCAATTATCTTGTATTATGTCGGCGTTTTGTAGGTGGCGTGTGATGTTGCTGATGTCGTTTGCTCGGATGGATGGGAGCATGTGTTGCAATATACCTTCGGTTGTTGGCAGGGTGCTTGAGATGTCGTGGATGGTATGCTCCATATGATCGCAGAACTCGCCGGCGATTGCTTCGATCTTGTCGATGGCGCTGGCTATTTGGGCGACAACGCTGACTGTGGAGGTGATAGCTCTTGCGGCGGCGCTGCCACTGTTTGAGGCCATTTTAGACAGGGTGCTGCTGACCAGACTCATGGCTATGGACTCTAGCTCGCTGCTGCGACGCGTGAAGAAGTCTCGGGCGGCGGAGCTTAGCTGGCGGCTATATTTCCAGGTTTATTTTTTAGATTTTGTTTTTTTAGATGGAGTTATAACTCATCATCGTCATATTCAGGTTCTTTTAGCATGCGCAGGAAACTTTCGAAATCTTTGGCTATGAAGGAGACATCTTCTCCCTCACATGATTCATGGTTCCAATATACAATCGGTGGGTTATCTGTTTTTGGATTAGAGCGATAATCAAAGCAGACATAATTACCACCTCCCGTATCAGAAAAAGCAACTATGTTTTTAGAAAAAAATTCAGGAGGGGCGTGGTATTCTTTTATTAAATTATCATATTTTAATTCAACACCATATATACAAGGTATATTTCCTTCCATTACACGTTTATCTTCAATATCACAATAATTAAAGTCATAATCTAAAACACCTCCATTGCTATGCTTTAATAGCTGTATAAACATTGTTGGAAAAATAAAAGGAATTTTCTGCAACAATTTCAATTGTTCTTCTGTTATTGGTTTGTTTTTTCTAGTCCACTTAATACTATTTACTATCGCTGAAACCACCATAGTTTCATACCTCCTATATGACTTGTTGTTTTATGAAGCTCTGTACTGATCAATTGCATTCTAGACTGATCCTGATGATGATGCCACGTATAATTAGGAATCTTTGGCTCACAATTATTAATTGCTTCTAATTGCTCTGCATTGAACATATTAGGATTAACCACCCCTTCATCTATTTTTTGCCTTAAGTCGCTAGTTGCTGCTCGCATATGATTTTTACTATTCTCAACCCTAGAAACTTTCGATGGAATTCTAGTATCAAATATAACATGGTCGTCGAAGATTGGGAAGCCTCTATTATCAAAAACTACTCCTGTTTCTGGATGTCTTGTTCCAGCTAATCTAACATTAGGTGCATTGCTCCTTGGCACAGTTCTTGGCACAATCTTCACCCCGTCCCCTCCGAATCGTTCTTGCACTAGTGCTTCGGCTGCTCTTGGGTCGTAGGGTTGCTGGTTTATTCGGGGGACTCTGTCTACATTTACAGGCTTTGGTGCAGTGCTATCCAGGCTAATATTTCCCCCAAACCCTAGCATTCTGCTACCTATCGTGTTTGGCGCAGGGAGTTCGCCGGGTTGGCGTAAGGCTTGGCCGGTGATGTGTTCTATGGTGGAGATTGCTCCCTCGGCTGCTATGTCTCCGATTACGGGCATGCGTCCGATGGTGGCTCTTATGGCATCGG
>NVVL01000033.1 GCA_002402195.1 Rickettsiales bacterium
CGAGGAAATTCCGCAAGTCAAACGCTCTCAAAAAGGAACAAGGCAATAGCCGGATATTCAAAAGCAAATCAGGCAAGTCAATACTGCGAAGAGTAGGCAAGAACGGCATACAAAAGCTATACACCCTAACCGACAAAGCCCACATACGCCCCCGCTTCGGATTCCAAAAGATGGCACATAAGGTGTTTATCAGGCATTTTGATAAAATCTTCCAAAGGCAACTCGATCACACCCTAAAAACAGCCTTATAACCCCGCACAGACAAGGTACTTTACCGACTTTAGGGAATTGGGTAACTGATGACCCCACCGCATCCCTAGACAGAAATCTCAAAACTTGATTGCGTTTCGGTTCCCGGCACGTTGTGAGCGCTTGTAGGGTTCATAAGCGGTTGAGGCACTTTATGAGCGATTGGAGCGGGGAATTAAGAACAATTTTATAGGTAGTCCGGTGTTCTTCAAAAGACGTAAGCCCCTGAGAATACTTACTGTTGCACAGGGTTCAAGAAGACGTAAAGCAAAAAAAACACAAGTGCCGCAGCAAATTGCTTTAAATCTCGAACCTACCCAAAAAAACGAAATGCCTCACTTACCCATTTCGGTTTGGGGCGTTTAGATCAATTTTATATATTATATGCAAAAACTAATATAAGTTTGATAGATACTTAATTATGCTCTATAATAAGTACTCAATATGGTATTAACTATAGAGATGATTATGGAACATATATATGCGAATCTTACGGCGAGTATATCTGAGTTAAAAAAAAGTCCAACAGCTTTGCTTAATAGCTCAAATGGAGAACCCATTGCTTTATTAAATCWCAACAAACCAACTGCTTACTTAGTTCCGGCTRAGTTATACGAGCAAATCCTAGATCTTTTAGATGACAGAGAGTTGCTTCAAATTGCAAAATCTAGACTAAACGAAGAATCAAAAGCAATAAGGGTTGAGCTTGATGAGCTATAAACTAGACTTCGTTCCCGCCGCAAAAAAAGAGTGGGATAAATTGGATTTCACAATAAAAGAACAGTTCATGTTAGCACTGACAATATTTTTTATGCGCTCTCTACAAAAACAAAAACGCCGTTTAGAGAGCAAGGTTGAACGAGAACAAAAAGCTATTGCTGATTTACCAGAATTGGCGATAACGGTTTTAGATTATGTTAAAAACCATGGCCGCGTTACAAATCGCGACATGGCATGAGAATTCGGAGCAAGCCCTAATACATTGCAAGTGATCTTCAGCTTGTTTAAAAAAAGGATTGTTAATTAGACATGGTGGTGGACGCTCTATATGGTGTGGACAACCACATTAAAAGTCTTGGATTGATGCAGAGGGTGTCATCTCTAGCTTATCAAAGTTAATAACTAATAAAAGGTAATAAGCAATGTCATTTTTTTTACACCCAAACAAACCCAAAATACTACGCAAGGACAAACTAGAACTAATGTTTCATTCAAATGAAGAAATTATCTATCAGAATAGAGATGATCAATTAGGCGATATGATTCCTATTTTTAGGCATATATTTGTGATTTATTTCTGTGACTTAAAACAAGATACTCCTCCTAACACTACTCAGAATAGTTATTCTCTTATTGTAGAGCAATATAAAAAAGACAATGAAATAACCTATAAAGCTTACTTTGGTTATGGCGACTCTTTAAGAGTTAAATCTGAAATAGATTTTGATATTTCTCCAAAAGGATTTGGTATAGGCAGTATTATTATTAATCATTTGATACACTGGGGGAAACAAAATTATCCTGAAGCAAAAATCAAACAACTATACCTTTCTGCTCATGATGAAGAAGACAAAAATAATCATATAAGACGCGATAGATTATATAATAAAATTGGACTCATTAAATATAAAGGATTTAAGCATCTCTCAGATCTAAAACCAAGTTGCGATGAAAGAGATTTTGAAGTTATAGATGCTTATAAATATATTAATCAAATTCTTATTGAACAAGATACGTTACGTACATCAAAATCAGATCTTAAAGGAGATTTGTCATATTTAGAAGAGTGCAGTAAACAAGAGAAACAAGAGATAAAGAAATATAAAAAAATACTCGATAATCCATTCAGGTATACAGCTTATTATCTCTGTAATACTATAGATAATATTATTGGATACATTGTGCATTGGTTGCCCAATAAAATAGCTAGCATATTGAAAGGTGTAGCTAATACCAAAAAACAAGATGATTGAATTAATAGTGCAATATAGGGCATGCGTTAAGAACAGAGGCATTTGGAACATAAGTAGACTAAATAGAAGAATTATTATCCTAGTCTACATAAATATATTTTATTTATTTATCTCTGCCTCATCCACATTTTAAAAGCTTGCTCCTGAGCGATTTCTCTTGATTTATATCCATTATAATAAACTCCAAATCTTGCTATGCTCCACCCCTCCTTAATTTCTGAATTCCTACCAAATCCTGAATACCAATATACTGTAGCTTTATAAGTAGGATTATAATAATTTTTATTTTTACTGATATGCCAGTTCTTGCGCGTAGAAAAAATATAGTATACATACACCTTTCTATAGCAAGATTTTAAAAATTTAATTAACTGAATCAATTTTGACATAACAACATATTATTCTTTTTGATGGAAAAAATACGGTATCTTACAATAAAAAGCATGTTATTTTCTCTGTGTTACAAAAAACTATACATATTTAGTTGTATTTTTACAATCAAAGGTGGGAAGGGGGTAATAAATTTATCATTAAAGCATGCTACAAAACCACAAATAAAAAAGGAGAGAGCTTTGATGAAAAAATCTTATCCGAGGTTATTTAGCAAGGGAATAACAACTAACCAAAGAAAAACATATACATTGCCATCCAACGTGCTATTATTCATAGGTTATAAAGAAACTATTTTTGATACCTTGAAATGAGCGCAGATAAAGTTACTGATATTTTGGATTACTGGATAGCAGTTGAACGATTCACCCCTTATGAAGTGGAAATGAACAATAAGTTCGGCTATGTGGAATCCATTCAAAAGGTTTGCGCTGCAGAAGATATTGCCTGGAAGAATAAGTTCAAGTTTAAACATAAAAACACAAAATCACATAACTGGGTATATACAGTATTTTTAGGTATCATAAAAATTGATGATATTAACGCTAGAATCAAGGATTTACTTGGCAGCGATGTCAACGACCCCTCTTGGTTAAAATCTAATAGCTCCTCTTGCATTGGATGCTTTCAAGTTAATATTAATGGCAAGCCTATAAAGGGCACTTTTGAGGTTCCAGATTACTTTCCAAATATTTGCAGCTTAGCACAGCGAAAAAGCCTTCCTAAAACATGGCTAGATAACTCTTGTGTTTTTAGACGAAAAATTACTGACAGATTCGAGAATTACTGTGACGCTTTAGAGCAAGAAAACAATCATAATTCTTTGGGCTATAATGATCTACAAATATTACTTGATCAAATAATTGATGATTCTTTATGGCCAGAACTGACGGAGAAAAACTTAATAAAAAATATTGCCGTCATTCACGCACATAAATTACCCATTCCCAAAAACAAGCCCCAAGAAGACCTCGTCACCTTGCCAGACTCCGCTATACATAACAGTTTTTATACTAAAGATCTAGAAAACATTAGAATGGATGGACGTTTTGGCAAAGGTTTTCAAGAATATATGAATATGATTGATTGTGGGGAGAAAATAGATTTATTTGGCAAGCAAGGAGCTTTAAAAGAATATTCCCACCCCAACTATTTAAGCGGAGCAAGATGGCCAGTAGCAGGGAATTACCCTCTGTCAACTGCGCAGCAAATAGCTGTTAACCTTGCTTTAAAATCAAATGAGGGATTATTCTCTATTAATGGCCCACCAGGCACTGGTAAAAGCACATTACTAAAAGATATCATAAGCGGAGTGCTTTTAGAGAGATCAAGAATATTACTTACTCTTGACAATGCAAATGATGCTTTTGAATCTTCTGTATCAGTTTCTGTTCAAGGGTATAACTATAAAACTTGGAGATTAATCCCATCATTATTAGGGCACGAAATTGTGATTGCCAGCTCGAATAATGCAGCTGTTGAAAATATTTCCAAAGAGATTCCAAGATTACGTGAAATAGATATAAATCTTGAACAGGATGTAGATTATTTTTCTGAAATAGCATCTTATATTTTAAAAGAAGATAGTTGGGGTCTTGCTGCTTCTGCTCTTGGGAACCGCAAAAACTGCTTAGATTTCTTTGAGAAATTTTGGTATAAAAAACCTAAAAAAAACCCTGTTGTCAAAGAAGATTACTATTATGGTTTAGAATATTTACTACAAAACACTACAGATATCCCAGATTGGGACAAAGCTAAGCAAAGCTTCAAAAAAGTATTAAATCAGTATGATGAAATAATAAGCGAGTTGAATAAACTGACCTACGCCATGTCTCAACTGAGCATATTAAGTGGCAATATATTTGATTATCACGTAGAAAGGCTTGATTTAGAAGAAGAGAAGGAGCAACTTACTGACAAGTTAGAAGATGCCCGAAATCAATTATTATATTTGCACAAATCACTTTGCGATCAAAACGAGTATCATGTGAGACATGTTCAAGAAAGATCATCCGGCATAGGATATTTAATTGATCTTATTTTTAACAGAGAAAGAATTCGATATTGGTTACAGGAATATAGGAGATCCTCTTGTAAATTACTTTCAATTTGCAAAAGCATTAACACGGCAGAAGATACGGTCAATCAACTAGAGAAAGAATTGCGTAATAAAGCTTCCAGAATACGGATTCTTAATGAAAAAACACATATAGCAGAAACTGAATATGATCAGTGGCTAAATATTGAGCTTGAATACCGAAGTAAAATGGGGGATAATTTTCCTGACGATGATTTTTGGCAAAAAGATGATAAAGAAATTTTACTATCCTCACCTTGGCTATTTGAAGAGCTGCATGAAATACGTAAGCAGCTATTTATAGAATCGTTAAAGCTGCACAAAGCTTTTATTTTTAACTCTTCCAAGCGTTTATTAAATAACTTGCGCTGCATGCATCGTATTATTTCAAGCAATGACTGGCCCGTGAGCAGAACTGATCTACTTCCGCATATTTGGGGATCTTTTTTCATGGTTGTACCGGCCATGTCTACAACATTTGCTTCATTCTCAACTCTTTTCAGGGGCATGGGGAGAGAATCTATAGGATGGTTATTAATTGATGAGGCCGGCCAGGCCCCGCCGCAAGTAGCCAGCGGTGCAATCTACCGAGCTAAAAGATCTATTGTTGTTGGAGACCCTTTTCAGATACAGCCGGTTGTCACTATTCATGAGGTGATAAATAATGCATTGTTAAATTACTATAACATTTCTGATCAGTGGAATTGTTTGCTAGAATCTGTGCAAACCATTGCAGATAGGGCAAATATTTACGGCACTTTTGTTGGGAACTCTGAAAATAAAAAATGGATTGGTTGTCCGCTAAGGGTTCATAGAAGATGCGCAGACCCTATGTTTAAGGTAGCAAATGAAATTGCATATAACAACCTAATGATTCAGGCCACAGAAAGTGTAGAACCCTTGCCAGGCGCCATGGCCAGCAGCCAATGGATCCACGTCCCTGAGTCTGTTTCTAACAATAATTGGATCAAAGAAGAAGGAGAAGTTGTACAAAATCTTCTATCAAAGATCACAGGAGAGCTCGGTACTTTGCCACCAATATATATTATATCACCATTTCGGAACGTGGTATTTAATATGAAACAAAAATTAAGCCATAATTTAGATAAATGGTGTCATACTCAAAATACAGAGCAGGAAATAAAATTATGGATTAACAAATCCGTTGGTACTATTCATACTTTTCAAGGAAGAGAATCTAGCGCAGTAATCTTGCTCCTTGGTGGAGATGCCAGGAAACCTGGTGTCTTTAGCTGGGCTTCAAAAACACCAAACCTATTAAACGTAGCAATCACTCGAGCTAAAAATACACTAATTGTGGTTGGAAATCATGATAAATGGTCAAAAATGCCATTTTTCCAAGTGCTAGCACGTTCAATACCCAAACAAAATATTAAACCTA
>NVVL01000034.1 GCA_002402195.1 Rickettsiales bacterium
ATTTTTGATTTGGTAAAACGATATCTTATTTAACTAGACTCTGTTTTCCAAAATACAGCATTCGAGGAAAAGTAAACTGTATTTTTTCTAATCTGTCTCAATTTCTCTACTGCAGTTTCTAAACAAAATCATTTTTAAAATCTTGTTTGACGTTTCTCCATCTAGTAACCACACCAAAACTTAATAATAGTAATTAACACGTTTGCTATTTCAACAAGAACTTACACGATTTTACAAATTTACAATTTGTTTTTCCAATTACAACATTCCCACTTCTCATTTGTCGAATTCCACCCAGTTAATTCCGCTTTTTGGTGTCGCATTCGACACTCTGTTTTCCAAATACAACATTCGAGGAAAAGTAAGCTGTATTTTTTCACACTTCACGATTGAGCGCTCTAAGAAACAGAATAAATCATCGGAGTTTTTTTGTATCGAGACTTTCATTTTGAAATAACATTTATTATCATTTATAGTTAAATAAGGTACCATTTTACCAAATCAAAAATTACAAAGTATGAGTGAACACGCGCGCTATTTCAAAAAAAGCAATTTCCCAAGAAATTACACGATTTACAAATTTACAAATAATTTTCATTCGCTTAATTCTACTTTTTGGCGTCACATTCGACACTCTGTTTTCCAAATAACATTCGGGAAAAGTAAGCTGATTTTTTTGAATTTATACGAGTGAACACGCTACAAATTTGTTTTTCCAATTACAGCATTCGCTCTCATTTACCGAATTACATCCGCTTTAATTCGCTTTTTTGACATCGCATTTTATAAACCTCGCGTCCAGTCATGTCTGACATGTGTTCATGTCAGAACCCCAGCCTCTCCCATTTCCCTTTCCCTTTCGTGTCTGCAGGCTCGGGAGACGATCGCCCACCGTCGAGCCTTGCCCAGCCAGCCTTTGCTCTTAGCTGGTAGTAGTGGATGAATGAGTCATGGCGAGTGGAGGACACCTCCACTCGAGTCAGTCTGACTCATTCATCAGCGTATATCTTCAGCTTATGTAGCGATGGATGGGTGCTCCCGCTGAATTACCTCGCACATCCATTCCAGTGCCATTTCCGGTATCCACCATTCTCAGCTCTCAGAGATTGCAGATTCATCACTAGTTTCCTGTTCGCTGATCTGAACACACCCCCTCCTCTCCTTTACTCTGCTTACTTCGTTACGTGTAGCTTACACAGAATCTGTTTTCGCAAGACTTCTACAACCTCTTCAACACCGACACGCCGCACCAACCTCACCAACCACAACATCCCCCACAATGTCTCCAGTAAGTAGACCGACGGTTAGACCTTTCGCCTGAGAGGACCCACCATAAGCTGCAGAAAGTCAGTAATGCACGCCAAAACACATTATCATGAATATGATCCTTATTCTTCTTTATTGCGTCACATTCGTGTATTACATTATTATTATTCCACGATCTAGACCCAACCGCAGAGCTACGAGGGAGACAATGACCACTTCATCTGTCCCCAAGTCCGGCGATATCCCGATCTGCCACACGCACTCGTCCCCGACGCTCCGCCGCCTGCCCATCGAATCCCCTTCCGGATGCCCTTCGTCCACGCAGACCACCCCAACTACACCACTACCCTCGACATCGCCTTCACCAGAACCGAGAATCTGCCGAGACAGCTGAAGGAGATGACGGAGGGCATCGCGGAGTCGCTCACACAATTGATGTGTAGCGCGAACTCCTTCGATAAGTACTGCGCATTTGCCATCGCGAGGTACTACTGGTCGATCCGAGAGCGAATGCGGCGCGAGTTGAATTGCGCGCTGCATTTCCTTTATTATCACGGTCTCAACGTTCTGGACTAGCCGCAGGGTCTGATCCATAGGGATCTTGCCGATCAGCTTGCGGTTGGTCCCGGAGCCGATGTTTGGACCTCTTTTGTAGGTGTGTCCTGAGGAGGTTGGATCGTCTCTGACGGGATGACGGCTCTATGTGTTGGAGGTGTATTTTTGTTTTGTTTTACGTGTGTACGTATTCTTTGTTGATTCTGTGTAATGGTCGGGGAGCGTACAGGAGGCCCACAATATAGTCAGTTTTTATGTCGCACATCAGAGTTGCCATTTATTCACAAGATTGAGACTATTCCCAGAGCTGCTAGGGCTCGCTATTTAGTACAGCTTGTCCTTTTTGTTTGATTTATGTCTGCTGAAAAACTCGCGTTTTCCGTCACTACGTCGCATGCACGAGGTTCATGTTTGTATATAGCCATATACAGACACATCCTTCCTTTCCCGAATGCTGTATTTGGAAAAACAATTTTGGAAAACAGAAACAGAGTGCCGAATGTGATGTCAAAAAAGTGGAATTAAGCGGGCGGAATTCGACTCCGCTTTAATTCCAAGTTTTGACATCATTCAAAAAATACAGCTTACTTTCCTCTGAATGCTAGAATGTTGTATTAACGGGGATGTGATGCGTCCGAAGTTAATAGGAGGGAAATTTGTTCGGGGTTATCATTTGCAATTCATGTTAGAATTATTTAAAATAGAAAAAATAGAACACCGAATGTCGATTAAGGTTGTAGTACAGTCGGTTTCATTCGCTAGCGTATTCCACAACAATCACGATGTGATGAAAATATGTGTAGATGTCTCGCCATCGCTTTACTTAACGAGCGAAAACGACAATAACAGCTCCATTTTTCAAAAATGAAAGTCTAGATATAAAAACCCTCAATGATTTATTCAATTACTTATTCCGTTTTTTTTTGAGCGGTTCAATAGGGAAAGCGTGAAAAAACTACAGTTGTACATTCAGCAAAATAACTCGTTTTTCTACAGAAGATTTAAAAAAGGTGCCATACGCTCGGATGAAGCTAGATAAAAATAATTAAAATTGAARRYGTAAAAAATGAACGAAGTCAAACATAGTTTAAGTAAAGAGAATAATCAGATTATAAGCACACATCCTTTTATGGATGAACATAATCCATGGTAATTATTATTTCGAAGTAACAAGAAAAGAATATTACCCACCAACACATATAAACATATCACAATTATCCTTTGAATTATTGGATGAAAATAATACATTTTATTTTAACACATCATCGCCGTCACAGTCTGAATAGATATACTTCCAGACCTCGGAGAATCGTTGTCGGATAAGGTAAGACATTATATTGCGCGCACACACATCTTATATTTAGGATGCGCGCGCATATAACATACATATCTGGGTAAAATCGATATGTTTTTTGCACTCACTACGCAGACGATCCAGACTTTCGACGGAGCGGTCAAAACCTTGACAGCGTTCTCGTAGCTTCGGAGGGGGAGGAAGTAGTTAGCAAGCAGCGTACGCAGACATCGGAAATCAATAATAATTTGAAGCTGCTGATTACATTTAACAGATTTGAGATCAAAATGACTCGGCGATACTTTTAGGCAATTAAAAATTGCATTGATTTTTTTTTGTGGTGTGACTGAGGCTGAGGCTTGAACCCAGACCTTAGGATTCAAGTAAATAAGAATAAATTGATCGTTTCCGCTGTTCTCAACGATTCAAAATGGTGTGTCATACAGTCCACCTTATAGGATGATTTAGAACGCTCACARCCCCCACCAATTAAGATTCGCCAATTATAACGAAAGTCTACCAATAGGGTTGGTGAAAAAATAGCCGAATGTATCGACTAAGGTTTGGTGAAAAAAAGAATAAGAATAAATTGCGGCAAAAGTTTTTTTGGTTAGTTGTTGTTTTCGGGCCAGGTGTTGCTGTGGTGTGACACGGTATCCAAGGGGAGTTCGTTTCGTTCGATGCTCGTGGTGTCGATCAACGGAAGTATCTCAGTTGTTGTGGTGCTTCACAGCAGTTTTGGGCATACGCCGACGCGTACTTGATAGGAGAGGCGCCCATCTCCCTCCCAAGACAAATATGTGTATGGTTCAACTGATATGCTCGATGGCTGCTGAAAACTCTGCCATTGAATGTTTGAGAAAAAAAGTTTTTCTTCTTTTGCGCGAGAACCGACCGACCGTTTCCACCGCTCTCAATGATTCAAAATGGTACGTCATACAGTCCACCTTATAGGATGATTTAGAACGCTCACAGTCGTCGTCAATTAAGATTCGCTAATTATAACGCGAAAGTCTGCCAATAGGGTTGGTGAAAAAATAGCTGAATGTACCGACTAAGGTTTGGTGAAAAAAAAGAACAGCGCACCGCTCGCTAGCTCGTTGGACATCGCGATTCGAGTATCAATACTACAGACTCGTGTATTGGGAAAACATAATATTTCTCACACGTTATACAGCGAAAATAAAAAAGGTAATAATGTAGGCGTCGACGTCAATATTATTCAGACAGTAGTATATTATACAGTACTGGTTTCGATTTGTTCAGGCTGCTACCTTATTGTATGTTATTATACATTGTATTAGTCCAGTACGCTACGAAGGTATTTAAATTTATTCTGCTGCATTTAGTAAACAAAACATTAGAACTGCAGCATTCTTATGAAAGCACGCATTTTAGACTATCAGACTGTGAACCAAAACACGCTAAATCAGCTACAATTTGAACTTAGAACTATCGATGGAAAGCTAGTAGGATTCGAAGGTTCGCAAAATACATTTATCAATTTGATTTTTCGTCTGATAATAGAGTAAATAAAATAAATAACAGTATACACATTCGTTTTTATTTGTCAAATACGAGTTTAGGAGATGAATAATTGACTCTCTCTTTCGATTGTGAGAAGCTGTAGATACGATGCCGAGCACTTTTCTAGTAATATAGCTAACTTCTACAGCGCTTAGAGATGGAAACATTTTGCTGTCTCTCTCAGNNNNTTTTTTTCNCATTTTCATTGCTTATACGATTTGTCGTCTATACGGATTCCTCTTATACGATTTCTACTGTAGTATATATTTTCCATTTCCTCCTAGCGCGTATTATCTTTTTTTCTCGCTCTGTCTGAACTGGTATGGAACGAAGATATTTGATATAAGTAGCAACATCTTCAGACACTTCCGGATCCTCGCAAGAAGATTTTGAAAAAACATGAGCAGTTTAATCTTATCCTCTGCATATTCTACCAAAGAACATCCGAGCAGCGCATTAAGTAAATTTGTAAATATATTTTGTCGTCCACCCGATTTGAAAGAAAATGACTGAAGGTTGTTGTAGTAGTCAGTTTCATTCGATAGTGTATTCCACAACAATCATAGTGTGGTGAAAATATGTAGATGCTACGTCGCGCTTTACTTAACGAGCGAAATGGTAATAACAGTTCCATTTTTCAAAATGAAAGTCTAGATATAAAAAACACCTAATGATTTATTATTACTTATTTCCGCTTTCATGCTTAAAAGAGTTTGATAATAAAAAGGAGATAAAAGTTTTTTCAGATCTTTATATTCAATGCGTGTTGAATTCTGCTGATATACACATCGGTGGGATTCGCCACATCAAGCTTCTGTTATATTTTTTTATTGTAATAGACGCAAAAAAAAAATGCATTATTCTATTATTTTATCCTAAGAAGACGATGTTGACATACAAATGTTTCTCGCAGACCTCACTATTGGTGTAGTGGATACCACCCCAATCATTTTTATGTCTCGCTGATTGTTTCACACACGCTCGGATCTGCACCACCTCTCGGAGGAGCATTTGCATGTCTCGTTGAAATTTCAAAACGTGTAATATTCATATGTATTTACGGTTTTATCACATTCATTACGGTGAGAATATTCTTGTATTTTTCATAAAAAGCGGTATTATTCTTATGTCTTTTTGGTTTCTCGCGGACCTCTCCATGGGGTCTGGCGGGCACCAGCACAACCATTTTTATGTCTCGTTGATTGTTTCGCGCTAGCTGGAGCTCGCGCCGTCTCCTGGAGGAGCATAATACTGTTTCGTTGAAATGTTGTGCGTGTAAATGTTTCAGCTGCATCTCGCGCGGCTTCTCGCGGCTTCTCGCAGACCTCTCGAGAGGTCTGAGCGATACCTCGCTGACTCCTGCTGTTTCTCG
>NVVL01000035.1 GCA_002402195.1 Rickettsiales bacterium
GCTCCGCTTGCGGGGACGGCTAGTTTATGGCCTGATCTTGGGGTTTTGATACCTCCTTCTTCTTGGATGTTGGCAAAATATGCTCTGGTGTAGACAGCTGATACTAACTCGTATTTATTGGCAAACTTAACCTTGATTCCTGTCGGCTGGTTCTTGCCCCACCATTTCTTGCGGTTGTTGAAGATAAATGGTATTGCCTTGGTGATAGAGTTTTGAGCTGCAATTGCGATCTTGTTTAGCGCCGTGCTTGTGGCAAATGGTAGTTGTCTTTTTTGCATGTGATCTAGCTGCTTTGCTATCTGTTTGATATTGCTGCTTATTGAGATTTGCATGTTCTGTTTCCTCCTTAAGCTGCTACTGGTCGATATTTTGTTCCGCGTAGTATTGCGCTAACTCCAATGATTGTGCCAGTGCCATGGTTGCCTGTCATTCTGATCACTGGGCGTATGTAGCGCCCCCGGCCTTTATATGCTGCTAGCACTGATATTCCAGCTCCATCTATTGCTTCTAAATGTGCTATGGTTCCCGTGTTTGTACCGGCTACTGCATCCTGCATGGACTCATCAGAGCAATGGGTGAAGCCTGCATTATCATCCGATTCTTCAAGCTCAATCTCGATGTAGTTATCCTGGTTAAGATCATCTCCGGCAGCTCCAATATTTGCCACTACCAAGACGCTTTCAAAACCCGATACGTCAATTGCAGCTATGTTAGCCTGATCTGCTCCCACCAATGCTGGGGCAAATAATTGCATCAATCTGCTGTTGCTTTTTTCTTCTCTCGTTATCGCCATTTCTTGCTCCCAAAAACTCTGCTGCGTTCTATTTTCCTATCCTTACATACCAGTATACACCTAGGTTTACTGAGTTGCAACAGGGGTAAGCAATTATATATTTTAAATATATGAAAGAACATAACATACGGCATGACCATGCTAAACTATGCGTTAAATTATATATTTTAAATATCATTATTTGTCATTATTCTGGTTCATTTGGTAAAAAGTAAGGAGAATGAGCCTAATATCTCCCTCAGCTATTTCTATAAATCTCCACCAATTCATCCAGCCCCTCACGAAGGCGAGCAGTGCCAGCACCTTTTGGCCAGTTGGGGATTTGCTTTAGCTCATAGGCTCGTATTGGCTGCTCGTTTAGGCAAAAATGCTCGATGATTGCTTGGGAGTTCTTGCTCAGCTGCTTGAATATCCGGTTGTGATTGATGATAGCCTGCACCTTTCTCTCAACCCCGTTGCTACGGAAATAATCTTGCTTTACTTGAACTTCTTCAGGGCTCCAGCCTCCGTTGCTGAAGATGCGCTGATAGTTGCTAGATAGCCGGTCTGCTGCTGCGTATTGGGCTTGGTTAATGCCTCTGTGCTTCTCTAACGGGGTTCCGCTTAGGGTATCTTGCAACCAGCTGCGATGGAACTTTGCTATTGGGCGTTTGTCGTTTTTGTTTGGGGATGGCAGTTTGCTTGTTTGTGGTTTTGTTGTTTGCAGTTTTAGCGTATTTAATTTTGCTGTATTCAATTTTACTGTTTTCATTTTCATAACCTTGGTTTATTTATTCTGTTATTTAATTTTCTCACGCGCCCATAAATATATTTATTGGCAGGGCTCTGTGGGCCAGCCATATATATTTATATATAGTCTCTGCAAACAAAGCTGCAAGCTTTTAAACCCTAGGCGATATAAGGGATTCCAGCTCCTTGCAAGCTTGCAGCTGCAAACTATCCTTGCAAACTGCAAACAAACTCCAATCCCCTAGATCATGCGGTTTATAGTTTGCAGACATAAAAGCTTGCAGATCTGCAAACTATGTTTCCTGCAAGCTTTTATTGCTTTTTTGCAGTAGTATTTTCTCCGTTCTCGCCCTCCTTTATTTCTGAATTTTTTATTACTAATAGCTCTCCATTTAATCTACATTTGTAATGAGTTGGCTTAATATGAATCATTTTATCTGTAATTTCTCCAGTTTCTGAATCAATTATTTCACCAATTTTGAGCATCGTGTTTTCACAGCAAAGATAACCGTAATTAGATTTCTTAATGTCTATGCCATATAGTTTTGGGTCATTGAAAAATTTCATTAATCCTTGAGTAGAGGCTATTGATAGTCTTTCATTGATGCTCCGTTTGCTGCCAAAGCCATAATTATTATCCTCTTGATCTTCAAAAGCCTCAGCAAATTGGTTCATGGTGTATATATTGCCTTGCTGGGCTTCAAGATCGATTAATCGCAGCATTAATTGGGTTTTACGATCTCTCTCGGCTGCGTTTTTATTGTGCTGTTTCTGACCAATCACAGGCTTGGAAATGTAGGCAGAATCAAGCCCTACCAAAGCTCCATCTTGCCATTTGAAGTATTCCTCCTGTCCTTTAGCTGAGTAGTTTGACTTAACCTTGGACAATATACGGTGATCGCTTGATAGTTCTCCAGCCTCTGGATGTTTTAAATACCAACGTGAGCGTACTGTATTATTCCAAGCAGTAGACCCGCCAGAGCCTGTGCCTTTCTGCATACCACTCTCAGATGGGTGAGCGCATAACAACACAGCACCCCCAATTTTTCTTGCTAGTTGTCCGCAGGCAGTCTGAATGAATTGCCTTACTTGTGGCCTGTTATTCTCATTACCACCAAATAGATCAGCAGCAGTATCAAGAATGACTAGATCTGGTTTGTAATTTAGAATGTCAGTTTGCAGCTCCTCAAAAAACTTTGTTAGCTTGCCAACATCATCATTTGCAAAAGTCATTAATAGATTATCATTACCCACTCTGGAAACAAGACGTATATTGCTTAAATCATGCATATCTATTCCATAATGCTTATTTATAGCAACTTGACGACGCCAAAGTTCACTAGCATCATCCTCGCACATCAAAGCATATACCCGCATCTTTGGCTGAACCTTGCCCAGAAAGCTCTGACCTGTTGCAAGAGCACTCATTAATTGCTGAGCAAGAAGGGATTTTCCAACACCTCCATCACCATATAGGGCAGTGACATAACCACGCGGTAACCAATCTTCAATCAGCCACTGACGTTTAGGTGGTTCTCCATGCCAAGTGCTTGGGTCGATCGCATTTATTTTATTGCTGTTGGTATTAACATTAGTCACCGGCTCTGCAATCTCCCTAGCTTCCCTAGCCTCCGCGGCTTCCCCGTGCTTCTTCACATGCTTTCTCCAGAGTCCATCAGCTAGTTGTCTCAGCTTTTTCTCGTCCCATGCAGGCACTACGTTTGCTGCGTTATATCCGGTAATCTCCTCCCATGCTTGTTGCTGGGTGATAGCGCCCTCATGCAGGCGTCTGAGCCAAAAACCTACTACTCGTTGTAGGTGGCTGAATCTGCTTTGCTCGCCTTCTGCGCCTTCGTAAACTTTGCTGGTGATGATATGGTCAAACGAGCGTGCTGCGTTGTTGTAATCAAGGGGAGATGTTATTTTCTCTGAGGTCGATGTTTGTGCGGGGAGTGGCAGCTTCTCCGCTGATTTAATCAACTCCTCAAGATTGTATTCCAGCGGTTCGTAAGAGCGTATCTTAACCAGCTTATGCGCACCTTTCTTATGATAGATTGAGCCCGCAACCCTGATCGGCTGATGCGCTGATTTAAAGTGAGTATCACCACCAGCAGCGAGGGCTATATGATGACGCAGTGTGACCAGTCTTTGCAAATCATCACCGGCTGCAGGCCTTTCTAATTGCCAGTAAATATGTAGCTTAGCGCTCCCTTCTGGCGTGATGCCTCCAGACTCTACAATCATGGTTGGTTGCCCCATGGCGTGCGTCAGGATTTTTAGCTTCTCCTCAGTGTCACCGCTATCAATATCGATTAGCAGCACTTGCATTTGCTCAATGTCATCAGAGCCTGCTTGTCCCTGCTTTGATACGATGCCTGGAATTACATAAAACGCCACCTTTTCCCTGGCTGTCCATTTGGCAAAGGTGACTACTTTATCCATTACAAGCTCATCTGCATCAATCCATATATTATGCGGACGCTGGCTATTATCCGTGCCACTTTCTGGAAAAGAACGACATGGGATTAAGCCCTCTGAGTATCCAAACAGCACATAAAAGAAGGTTTGCAGTTGATCTCTTTGCGGCAGTGCGTTTGGCACCATTTGTATAATATTGCTCATGATAATATCCTCTACTAATTACTTAGTGCTGCTTTTTTTTATGATAATGTTTTATTTTTTGCCTATTGCCTATTGCCCCAGCAGCGCTGCTGATAAGCGCACATCTTACACTCATAGTAATCACTGCTACTTGCTATCCTCGGCAGCATCTCACCGGCCTTTGTTGCTCTGATGATATTTGCAGCCTTATCACTCATACGCTGGGCAAGCTCTCCGTCAAATGGAATCAGCTCATGATAAAGCTCTGCGGTGTCTTTATTGATCGCCGTAAACAGCGCCGGGTTCTTGGAAATACCTACCACCGCACCTTCCATATAAGCCTGATACAAAGCAATTTGAGCAGCATAGACTGGCTTTGAAACAACCAGCCCCTTGCGAATGGTTTCCTTCCAGGATTTATTATTCATCGACTTCATCTCCCATAGTGCAGGAACCGCTAAACCAAGAGCCTTTGGAGCTGCAATGATAATCCCATCAACATGACCTGCCAGATTGCCACCTGCGCAACTAAACCCAAACTGAGAACCATCTTCCTGGTTAGTCAGTAGCTCAAACCCTGCATCCCGCAGCCACTGGGTTGCCAGTTCCTCAAATACATGACCAGCTGCAAAGATTCGAAGAGTTTGACCGCTAAACCCTTTGCCTCTATCCTTGCTATCTCCACTTTGCTCATATTGCAGCAACCTACTACAAGATACCCCAACTCGTGATGCACCAAGATAGCGACGCTTTGGCTGAGTATCTCGTATTTTTACCAAAGCATCGTCTATCAGAATGTTCAACTGGTCATTTATTGGAGTGCTAGACTTTGTTTTTGCAATTTTATTATAGTCTAGCATAATCCTACCCCCAAACATCTTGATCACTTGCAAGATAGCTCCGATGGCTCGGGTCAATGGCAGTTTTAATCACATTCTTATCATTGCCATCTTGATCAATCTCAACATCAATTTTAGCCATAAACCTAATATAATCCAGATCGCCTAACCCCTTGATTATCCGTGCTCCAGTAGCCTTGTCAGATTTATCGCTGTCGCTATATCCCTTGGCAGAGTTGAGAATCGATCTAATAAAACCCCGTCCAATATCACCCCAGCGATTATCATTTTTCGGACTATATAGCCCAATTAAAGACCAAACCTTCCTGCCTTGATGCTCGCCGTTTAACACCGTAAACTCACAATTTAGATAGCACGCATCGCTCACCTCGTTTTTAGTAACATAAGCTCCAGTCCAACCGCGCTCCTCGTCATTATAGCCACCAGGCTTAATCTTCATTTCTACTTTGGCAAGAGTGCCTTTTCTGATTAAATCAAAATTACTTGTTTCCGCATTATTAAAATCATTAAATTGCATAATTATTCTCCTTATTTTGTTTATTTGACTGTTTATTCGATTGTTCACTTAAGTTATTAGCTGATTCCTTCGCCATATCGTAAGTTAAGTTTTTGCCATCTTGCCGTGCTCTCTTAATCTTCTCCATCAAGCGCCCTAAATGAGCCTCTTCAAGCATCTCTAGACACCCAGAACGATCTTTAGCCGGATAACCATATGGATTAATCGTGTGATTAACAAACGCTCTATAAGGCCTCTCATCATCTCCGGTAATCTCCGCCATAGTAATCACCTGATCTACAATGCCTGGCAATTCTAGCTCCGTTTTACTGCCGTCAATCTGCATAGAAAATACC
>NVVL01000036.1 GCA_002402195.1 Rickettsiales bacterium
CATCATATCCTGACAATTTGTATTTGCCAGCTGGTTTAAGAAATCCGCCTTATTATCCATCCATTCAAGAACATCCTCACAAAATGAACATTGCGTCTTGATATAGGTGATACCCGCATAAATACCAAGATGCTTGGCAAGACCTTGAAAATGCTGCAACATCGCAGGTAGTTTCATTAAACTAGCCGCCCCGCCAAAAAACTCAAACTGAGCCCCACAAGGTAGGCCGCCCATACTGCATGACGGCGCCTGCACATGCAACATCTGCAAATCCGGATTGGCAGGAGTCCGTATCATCACAGAACCTCCCATTAAATGACCAGCTGATTGATGCTCAACAACTCCCCCCCTGGTCACATTGCTCATAGTACCGCTTGGGAATACGTTCTTGATCAGCTTGTCTACTCCCGCAAAAGCAGATATTGGAGAACATATTATTGCTATTTGTAAAACTGCCAGCCGGCAGAATATCCCCAATCTTCCCCCCCTAAATCTCTTATTATCTTGTCTCATCTCCGTCCCCCATTATTTAATTCCTGCCCAGCTGCGCTCCCAGATTCTTTTAAACTCTCTAAATAGCGCACCAGCATTAAGCTCTTATTCTCAAGGTCGAGAATTGATACCGCGCCCCTTGCCAGCTCAAACCGCATACTGCTATCATTAGTCACTGCAATCACCATCGGCATTACATCAAGTGACAGAGCCTCTATCAGCTCCTTCTGCGTATGTGTTTTAAAATGCTGACTGCTGCTGCCATCTGCGCTCACCGCTTCCACCTTAAATCCATACATTCTTGCAAAGCTTGAAAGATGCTTCTCTAATGTCTTGCAATATGGACAATCCTCCTTTCTAAAAACAAAGATCTCAATCTGCGAGCTAAGCGCGCGGAGTGCTGCTTTGTCCTGCTTCTTTTGCAGGGATTTTTGTAACTTTCTGCCATATATATTTTGCGGATTCTCCAGCTCATCAGTCATATCGGGATTCAGAAAGTTTGCCATCACCCAACTTCTGCTTAGCTTGCGAGCACCTTCATGCATCTCCTGTTCTTTTTTCTTATACATCACCACATAATCTAGATTCTCTGGATAGCGAATCATCATATGACGCATCAGCTCTAGCTCCTCCTTAAATACATCATTCTCAGTTTTCGCGCGCTGCATCTCCTCTTTTGTTGGTGGGATGAATTCTGCCTCCTCATCTATATCTGCCTCTGCTGCCTCCGGGGCTAGCCCCTCTGGCACTAGTGCCTCTTTCTCCTCAAACCACAACCACCCCCGATACCTCTCCCCAAAAAAGGCGCTAGCACCTTTAGTAGTAGAATTAGAGGAGCTTGCCCCGGAGGGACTAATCCCGTCAATAGTAGAGCTGTAGGCACCTACGCCAGTAACACTTGTGTCCATGACACTTGTGCCAACAACTCTAGAACTGGGAATATTTGCGCGGGATGGGCTACTCTCATAGGAACTTGATACCGCATATACTGGCGCGGTTGCCGCTAACCCCAATTGCAGCAAGATCATTCCTCTAATTAACGTTCTCTTATTCCTAATCATCCCATTCCTCATCTATTATGTTTTGTCTCCAACCGGTCATATTGTTCTCTGGGTTATTCTCTGGGTTTGGGTCGTTCTCATCAAATACTGCAATATCTCCCATTACTGATTCAACATGCGCACCTATTCCAGCAGCATCTGGCGGGCTGTATTTGGCTGCAAACTTAGCTCTAAAATCATCTATGAACTCTGTGAAATCTATTTTGCTGAAATCTATTCTGGTGATTTCTTCTAAAGTTAATCCCCGGCAATTGGCACTGCTGGCATTGCCAAAACTCATCCCAAGCTGCACTCTTGCTCCCTGCTGCACCACCTTGTCTAGCATCGTGCCAAAACAACAGAAATGATGCTTCACTAAAGTCGTCACTCCTGCCACTTTGTTTGTCTTCTTGCCAATATAAATACAGAGATTTTTAGAACGCTGCTCCATTAGACTCTTCTCATCCTCGCTGCATTTGGCTCCAAGATTGCTGCCCCAGCCTTGCTTTCCCATACGACAGCAATTGCTATAGCCGGCTGCTTTCTTGGAACAATGATCATGACTCCCTGGAAATAGATTGAAATTGCCGTCCTTGTCCGGATTCATCTGAGTGGTGCTATAGAGCTTAGAGAGTGAATCCATCATCTCGCCATTAGTCTCATAGCTCTTATCGACGCAGTTGCCATCCATACACGGCACACCTTTGCAAACAACACCTCGTGCTCCCTCTTTCTCCTCTAAACCCATACGCACAGTATGCTTCTCATCATTCACTGCATCCCACTCCTTGCAAGAAAACTCCTTCCGCATATTCACGCATTTGCCGGCACTATCTTGCAAAAGGCAATTCCGATCTCCAAGCACGTAGCAATGC
This sequence comes from Rickettsiales bacterium, assembly GCA_002402195.1. GTDB lineage: Bacteria > Pseudomonadota > Alphaproteobacteria > Rickettsiales > Rickettsiaceae > Megaera_A. The sequence goes on from NVVL01000036.1 coordinate 2,408, forward strand.
GCATATCTGCCGCAATCATCTTTGGAGGGATAATCGCATTTCTTGGTATATGAATATTCCCAGCAATCACGATGTACCTCAAATCCATCTATCATCCTGGTGCCACTACTGACGCATCTCTTGCCTGTATCATGGCACGGATAGTTAGATCTAAAACTTGTATCTGCAAAACTACTCGCTAAACTGCCTGCCCAGATAGAGCAGAGAGCCATAAGAACCATCACTGTTTTAATCATATATCTTGCTATCATTTTAACCTGCATTGCTCCTCTCTTGAGATACCCCAATTCTCACATTCAGCTACTTTGGCTCGAAACTTTAGCCAAATACCACCTCCTCCTCCAACGATCAAACGAACCTTGATACTATTGCTTCCTTCCTTTAAATGACGCCTGATATCTATATCGGGTGCGTGATTATGCCGCGTCCCATATTCAGCCGAATATCTACGATCACTCTCATCTACCTTGACCAAAAAATATCTAGACCTCCAGCTCCGCTCTCCAGTAAGTTCAAGACGATCTCCTTGCTCTGGTGCCATGAATATCTGATGGTCATTAACCGTTATGCGCACATGATCATCAAAAGAAACATTCAGCAACTTAAACTCTGTGACATTTCTCAGATCATTCAAATCAAACTCAATATTATAATCATAGACCTCCCCGCACTCCCCAATATGACTGAGGTTATCAATCCAACCAAATGTTAGAATTCCCGTTCTGGGAGCGTATCTAACCGGCATATTAGTAGCGAAACTCTCCGCTTGGAGAGGCTTTGATACTTTATTCGTACAACGCACATTAAAGAACTGCCGGCAATTATATTCTCTGCGAGGAGATTCACAGAACATCTGCTCATACCTGGTATCAGGCCTGCGCGAGATTGTCTCCAGCTGCAAATAATAGGCTGGCTCTCGGATTGTATTTCCCCGCACTTGTCCGCACTCAATTCCCATATCTTTCAAGTCTCCCAGCATATTAGCCAGCAAACCTTCTTGAGCCTTCGCCAATCTCTTTGCATCCTCTTTATGCCTGATATTCCCCGGCTTGCTACCATCCAACCAAAGATCATCTAATATCTCATCCTCTAGCAGTTTAGCCCTGCCAGTAGATTCTAATTCCATTGCTGGAATCTTGCTCAAACGTTCCGTTTCAGCCTCTACTTCAGAAATGCTTTTACCCGATAATGCCTCTATACCCTGCATCTTGACATCCTCTGAGCTATTTCCTATTCCATGAATCGCATTTTCTCGGTCTGACTTAATCTGCTCCTCAAAACTTCTCAAATCTGGAATATTCTTTTCAAACAAATCAGTCTGCTCATTCTCATTCGTGCGGAAAGTCGGGTCGAGGTGATCAGCATATGACGGACTGCACCAAAACAAGATTGCACCAGAGATGCAAGACATCAACAAAATAGAATTAACCAAGCTCCCTATGTTCCCTAGATTCACTACTCCCATCAACCCGCCTCCTCCAAAAATGATCTCGCCTCATCCGCAAGATCGCCATCTTCTGCAAACAACTCGAGCGCTGCCCGCAAACCTATATTGCCAATAACCTTGTCGAACTCTCCTGTCTCCTTCTCCTGCCCGTCATCCAGCGACCATTCTTCCCGCGCTAAAACCATACTTGGCACACTGGTTATGTTATATTTCTCAAAAGATGCAGGGTCGAGCTGTATTCCAATGCCCTCTGCTGATGCATCAGGGATGCTAGCATCACCGGCACTAGTGCCACCGGGACTAGTCCCGCTGATCGTCATCACAAGTTCTGATAGCTTTCTCCAGGAACCTCGGCCGCTTGCTCCAGTGGGAAGACCACGCAAAACCAAAACAGCACCATATTTCTTTGCCTGCTGGCCGTATTGACGCAGCAAGCTTGGGCTCATGCTAGAACTTATAAACACGCGCAGACCTATATTCTCAGTCAGGCTGCTATCAATATTATCTATATCAATCTCCGTATCATCTATTTCTCCCTTAGCCATACGCATGACCTGCAATTCCTGCCACTTCGCCTTAATCGCATCCATGCTGATATCCCTTGTCAGCGTAGTCAGCTCTGAAACCCATTTCTTGGTCTCCCCGCTCATGCGCCTGGTCTCCTCCGTCAGCCCCTTTGCCCATTCTTTGGTTTCCATACTAACTTCAGCCTCCTCTTCCTTTGCAAAAGAAGAGGTGCTACTCATCACTGATACTAGTGTCAGCAGCAAAAGCACTAAGCTCTTTTTGACTATTCTATTCTCTACATAAAACAACAATTTTTCTTCCTCCATATTAAATAGCCCCAATCCTCGCCGTCATAAGGATATTCCTTAAACGCAGAATACATCATATCCGTCARACCAAGCGGCCAGCAGCCAATCCCACCAGATGTCGTTTTAGGATTCACCATCTGCARYTTGTACTGACTTTTCTTGATCTTAAATGCTCTGGATTTCCGGCAAATMGSCCCATCAATCYTGGCGCTACTAGTTGATGTTTCCTGCGCAAGACCCACACGATGCATCTTCGCCAGAATACGCGTTACCAACAAACTACTAGTCTTCACCCCCCCAACATGTGCCCCATTCGCCCCGCTAAATGGATACATGCTCCCCAAGCAGCCAGCGCACCAAAACATGCTATCTATCGGCATAGATATAGTCGCACTGGCACAATCCAGCGCACAAGAAGCATGAGCTAGTGGATTTGCAAATAATATCGATTCCGGATTAAGCAAGCCCTGTAGTTTAGGGTCATTCCAAGTCACATCAAACTCGCTCATATAAGCAAGATCAAATGTCCCTGCCTCCAAACACATAAAATCAGTGATTAACTCAAGCCAGTAAATGAGCGGATAGACATAATAATGCACATGATAAAACGAACTATGCGTTCCTCCATTTCCACCTCTGCCCCTGCTATGAGCGCTGATCTTGCTCTTATCAGACCCAAGCTCTATCCCGCCCAGATTCACCATGCAATATGGTGTGCGGGTCACATCAACAAGACGCACAGGCTCCCAAAACCCAATAGATATCCCAGGCACCATCGGCACACCAGCCCTCGTGCAGGCACATATAGGCGAGCTGGGGTTTTTAGTATCACGCTTCTTAGGAGAACTACCTTTCCCTATACTAAATCCACCTATGTTAAGCGGTGGCACACAACCCCAGCACACATCACTAAGTGGGTTGACAAAATGGCCATGACACGTAAAACTAGCACTGCTTGTAAATGGTACAAGTAGCAGTATCACTAATATTAATATGTTGCCTGGGTTATTTTTCATTGCTATTCTTAATCCACCTTAACCAACAATTCCCTGCCCAGATGCGACCAACGTTTTCTTAAGTCCGGACGCTCCTGCAGCGCTGCCTTGCAGTCAAGCAGCATTCCATATAAAATAGGCGCATCATGCGGATGCAT
>NVVL01000037.1 GCA_002402195.1 Rickettsiales bacterium
GAGTTTATTATAAGAACAACTCAAACGAGTCACACTGTTGGGTACAGTTAGCTTAGCGAGTTTATTATTATAACAATTTAGATGAGTCACGCTATCAGGTACAATTAGTATTGTGAGCTGATTATAAGAACAATCTAAATGTATCACACTCACACTATCAGGTACAATTAGTATTGTGAGCTGATTATGGGAACAATATAAATGTGTCACACTATCAGGCACAATTAACTTAGCGAGTTTATTATGGGAACAATATAAATGTGTTACACTRTYRGGYACARTTAWCTTAGCGAGTTTATTATGGGAACAATATAAATGTGTCACACTATCAGGCACAAWTATCTTAGTGAGTTKRTTATGGGAACAATCTAAATGTGTYACACTGTTGGGTACAGTTAACTTAGCGAGTTTATTATTATGRCAGTCAACATACACAACTTCTTCATTTAAAATTAAAGTTTCTAAGCCAATTTCAGTACAAATTAGCTTCTTTATTCCTTTTGGAACAATTAAAGTTTTGGTCGCCTTTGTAACTATTAAGATCTCTTCTTTACTGAAATTCATTTAATTTACTAAATTTTTAAACAGTCATTCATAACCTAAACTTTAACTATGTTTTCGGGGGTAGTGTGATATTTGCCTTCCCACTTATCGACTATGTATGAAGCTTTAGCTTATGCGACGCCACGACTGCTGTCTTTATTATATTGAGCAAATATCTAAAATGTAAAAATAGTCTAAGTTTACACTACACACCGAGTCCATAAAATATTCGACTTTTTGCTTATTTTATATAGCTCGTACATAAAATAAGTAATGAAACTAAGAATTGTAATAATTCTCTTCATATCTATAATAATTGCCATAATAACAATGACCAGTTGGGCAGTTAGACATTCGCTATTTGCTCCAGACAAACATATGATCTGGGCTCCTGATGAATATGTGGACATGATGATAGAAGATGTCAATGGGTTCGATACAATTAATTCTTGGTATGTAAAAAATAACGAAAAATCCACATGTATGTTGTTTTTCCATGGGAACAATGGAAATATGAGTTGGAGAGAATATATGGTTAACATGACAAAAGAAATCGGAGTAAATCTTTTTATGATAGATTACAGGGGATTTGGAAAATCTAGGGGAAATCCGACTCAAAGAAGTTTACTTGAAGATGGAGAAAGTGCTTATAGGTACATCACAAAAAAATACAAAAATTGTGATATAATAGTTTGGGGAGAATCTTTAGGAGGTGCAATAGCTTCACATGTAGCTTCGAAACATAAATGTAGGTGTTTGGTTCTATTGTCCACATTTTCAAGTCTTGATGATGTGGTCTTAGAATATCATGGTAATTATGCGATCAGATATTTAATGTCATTATTGATTAAATATATAGTGGAGGAAATGCCTATAAAGTCTTGGATCAAATGTGTAAAATCTCCAGTGGTTATAATTCACAGTAAAAGTGATGAAACTATTCCCTTTGAAGTTAGCAATACATTGTTCGAAAACATAAGTCACGAACAAAAAACACATATAAAAATCAAAGGTAAGCATTCCTCACCCGAAATGACAAGAGATAATTTGATGGAAATTTTAGATATATGTGGAATAAGTTTCAACGGTAAAACAATAACAAAGGCGTTAAAATGTATAGACAATATTAAATTTCCTATAGTTTGATTGAGTCCATGAGTAATTTTAACTCTCCCAATGGAAAATAAAAATATTTGTGGTATTTATCCTTATATCCCGGTTTGTATTTGTAACTCTCCGAAAGTTCCGACATAATATTTATACCTGATATCATTTCAGATATCGTGGATGCATTTCTTAAATTGTTGGTTTTGGTTCTTTTAATATATCGCGCTGCTCTATTAGTTGTGTCAACATCGTTGTATATTGTAGATGCGTAATGAACAGATTTGATTAACAAAATTAAAACTTTGGTATCTCTGAACACCCGAATGGCGTTCACAAAATCTTTGGTTTTTGTGTTAAAATATATTGGTATATATTCCCATGAAAATTCCATGATACGTTTAATGGATTTGAGTTTCAGATATTTGCGTTTGGACTTCTCTATTTTCGAATGAGCACTATTTATTTCTTTCATGGATGCCATCAAATGTTTTTTGTAATCGAAACTTTCAATCATTTTATCAAACTGTTCGTATTTTTCCTCCTTACCCAGGCCAAAGCATATGTCATATAAATCTAATATACTTGATGGCTTAATTACCTCTTCATCTTTCATAATTGGTACATTTTTGTACTCGATGCAATCATCTGTTCCGCCAACATCACCACATCCAATTACCCTCACATTATAGGGTTTATAAAATGTTACAAATTTTGGGTCAAACTCACGTAACATTTTGTAAGTAAACTCCTCAACATGAATATCTTGGTTATTATCTAAAAGTTTAGAAATACTTCCCATTGCAACTCCAAGCCCCAAATTGGGTTGTTCTTTATCAAGGTAGTCGGTGATTGATGATGATAATAATTTGGTAACGTCAACTAATTGTGGTTCGTGTCTTCCTACACCTTGGTCCTCGAAACCGTATATTCCATAATCCATACCTTTATGTACAATGCTGGAGAATCCATAGTCTATTATCACTGCGAGGTACTTAGTTTTTAAATAGTGCACGGATTCACCAATTTTGTAAGGTACATAAACTTCATCTTCAGATATAGTCCGCACCAACACATTACCAGTGTGCAAGTCATAATGCATAAAGTCTATTTCCTTACCTGCAATATTCAATGCATACAATACCTGAATATATATATTCAGGTATTCATCTGTACTACAACCACCAAGTATAAACTCCTTCAAAGTTATAGATTGGTCAACATTTTCGTATAATATGTAGTCTACGCTATCATCAGAATCTCCCCCACACCAGCTCACAAGTTCTTCTCCTTGGACTATAGGGGCGGGACATCCGAAACCACCCAACGTATACACAAAATTTGGAATTATTTTTCTTAATTTATTTAGACCTACAATTCCAACAAAGAATTCATGTAGTAGGTTATTTCCACTTTTTGGTGTTTTCATCACAAAGACATCCTTTGTATTTCCCAACCCAACTGACAATGCATATCCTTCAACACCTTCTGATATAATTCTTAAATTGGTTAACCAATTTTTTATCCTAAGCCCAATGACGTCATTTTTATTTGTGTCAAGTTCTGAATTCACCAAACAGGCAGCAGATTCCATAACTTTCGGGTCATAGTAATTATTGCGCAATCCATTCTTTGTCATCAATATATTTAATGGAGAGATTCTCCAACTGACCAAATCAATGGTTCCCGATGAACAAGTGGATGTATTGTTCAATATTTCGCGCTCCAATGCTTTCCTATCATCGTTCAAGATTTCGTCCTCCGAAATCCTTTTCTTGTTTTCCATTCCTTTGTTTGAACTTGGTCTTTGCTTTTCATGGGAAATGGGATCCATTCTATTTTTACAGCCCCCACTTGGTTTGTAATGTTTATATAAACATTTTAATTAAAAACTTGATTGTTCCAAAAAATAAACCCAAGATATAAAGGAAATGCAAGTAGACCCAACAAGTTCTTTGTGTAGAGTAGTAAGTAGTTTTGCTCCAAAGAGCGAACCGACGAATATTATTCCGTTCAGGCTCGGTGATGTTGAAGTGAAAGTCAAAATACAGAGTAACAAAAATCAAATTATAGAATACGCTAACCTCAAGTCTCATTCTTTATTGGAAAGTATCAAGAATAGATTTGATAATCCAAAATTTAGTAAATCTAGAAACCTAACCAATCCCTTCGAAGAAATAGGAAATTCCATTTTTATGAATAGGGCTGGTGTAAAAATAGCTAATGTCGACGCAGTTCTGAGGTTAACTAACATTCAAAGTGGATATTTGAACAGATATAGCGATCACCCCCTGACATACGCAGCAATAGCAGAAGCACCTGGTGCATTTGTCCAATATTTGCAGTATAGATTTAATAATTCGAAAGGGTTTGGCATTTCTCTTGCGGATTCCGAAATAACTTGGAATTACGATTTAATAAAATGTGATAATTTTACTGTGTATAATGGTGAAGACGGAACGGGTGACATACTTAATAACTATGATTCATTTTCAAGGGAAGTTTTAGCCGAACATGCTGATGGCGTTGATTTAGTGGTTGCTGATGGAGCAATAGACAGTGTTGGAAGGGAAAATAAACAAGAGCAAGATAATATGAAATTAATATACGCCGAGCTACTTATAATACTGACGATTTGTAAAACTGGTGGTAATTGTATGTTTAAAGTTTTCGACACATATACCAAAGCAAGTGTGCACTTGCTGTTGACTGCCGCACTATCCTTTGAGGACATATACATATTCAAACCAATATCATCGAGGCCAGCCAATTCTGAGAAATATGTCGTGTGTATTAATAGAAAGGAAAACATTGAAAAGTATATTAGTGCTTTGGTGAGTTGTGTAAAAAATGGGGACAATATTTACAGCATTTACACAACTATACCTAAAAAGTTCGATGAATGGGTAACAAAATCTAATAATTTTCATTTGCAACGTCAAATAACATATGGAAAGAAAATAATAGCCCACATGAGAAACACAAAAATAAGGGTAGATTTATATGACTTGCATAAGTGCAATATCCTTTGGAACATACCAACAACGCCCCTTTCTGATGTAATGTACAAGCGCAGGGACATTAGTTCTAGATTATCAAAGAAATATTACACTGATGATATAGAACCGATTTTTGTTAAAGGTACACACAAGCATAAGGGGTTCGTATTAATACAAGAAGGAATAATTGATGGTGGTACTATAATGAGGGGACTAATGCCATACATAAGTAGCATAAACAATAATACAATATTGGCCTGGTTCATGTCTGACGATACTGACATTGTTTCACTATCTCTCTGTGCTAAATTAAATAAAAAGAAAGTTGTAATATTTGTAGGGTATTCGAACACGTCAGGCGAACTCGTCAAAATATCAAGAAGTTATGGAGCTGAAGTCAAAGTAATACATGGTGTAAGTGAAAATACCGCACCTTCCTTGGATACTGTAAAGAAAGGGGCACTTTCTTATTATAAGGGCAATTCAAATGTCCACATGATAAATAAGTCCCTTGGTGATATACGATTTATAAGTAAATCGTACAGTGAATCCCTGAATGATGTCATTCGATTTGTACCTGGGAGGATTTGGATATCGTCGGGCAATTCTATGTATCACAACATAGCAAAACAATTCAGGAATGTGAAAATAATTAGGGTCACAACAAGACATAACCCCAGAGCATCAAAAGAAAAGAATGTGGAGACCCGTGGGAGTAAAACTAAACAGAATTATGAGACTCGTGTAATTCCACCTTATTCTTCCAATTTGATGTCAGACGGCAAAATTTGGGAATTGTTCTTGAAGTACGGCAAAGACGGTGATTACATTTGGAATTCTTATAGTCCGAAACCATTAAATGTTGGTGTTAATGATGCTCCTACTTTAAGCTTTGAGCCCATCGAGCTCAAGATCTCTGATTTCGGATCTACCAAATCCATAGGAGCAATGAAATATAAAGTACCAATTCTTTCTTTCCCTGGGGTTTAAAAGGCGAGGAATGACAAAAATATATTGTTTTAGTAAGACACTGATCTTGTAGATAAAGTTCAAATAAAATATACATTTAGGATAAATAAAATATTTGTTGTGTAAACAGTGTATATTGACTAAATGCTAAACTTTCTC
>NVVL01000038.1 GCA_002402195.1 Rickettsiales bacterium
CAGCACAAGAAGGACCGACACCGGCACAAACAAGGAAGAGGAGGTTAAGCCAAGTAAACGAGGAGAAGGAGGACCACAACAGGTCTACTATTTCACCAAAGCATAGAAAAGGACTTCCTGCTCTTCAAGAAAAATCTCGAAGAGAGATACAGGAAGGGGTTCGAACAAATCGACGATATCTTTAACAAGATAGCGGAGTACGGAGATGGCCTACGCAAGCTAGGCCTTCTCACTCGAACACAAGAAGAGACCCCTCAGGCAAAGAGGCCACACCTCCAATAACCTTAATCATTATGTACTGTACTATATGTTTTACTGTGTCGCTCAAAAGCGTTCTTTTGACCGACCCAGGGAGGAAGTAGCATATAGTAGTAACCCAAAATAGGCATTAGACAAAAATAACCGATTTCATGAAATAAACATGTATACGCACCAATTGAGAAAATAGTTGATTGTTGAAATGTACACGAAATGAGATGATTATAAGAGTTCTAAAATAACGGGAGGTTATGCGCATGATGCTGAAATAAGTCCATTCACCCCCAGGTGACGACGAGAAAGAGGAGGGCCAATATGAGGAGGACGAGGTCCAGCCCAAGGAGAACGAGGTCCAGCTCAAGGAGGACGAGGGCCAACTCAAGGAGGACGAGGCTGGGAATCCTCCTTCTGATAAGCCTGATGCTCGCTGAGAGCACCAGCTTGACAGTCTACGACTGCAACCACGACAAGGTCACATATCAAGCAATCGACTTATTGGAACCTCAGCCATGCGACGACCCGGACACTGACTTCATGGACCCGACCGAACGACGGGTACAGATACTAAACACGGAAAAAGACAGACGAATTATAGCCTACGCGTGCCAGGTGTTTGTCACTAAGGAAATACATTTCTGCGGATTTGACTCCATCTCATACGGTTCAAAGATCACAGAAAATGAGACCCCAGTAGACATTACACCCTCGGTATGCAGGGAGGCAGTAAAAGGAGGAAAAATGCACTTGACAGAATGGGGGAAGACCTACGAGCTGGGACCAACACAAACATATTTTGATCACTTCTACTCACATGGATCGCTGGACAACAAGGGGCACTGCGAGAGGGAGACCTTCACTTCAGGGGGAATAGCGTACACAGGCGCTTCAGAAAGCATCTTCATCAACATCAGGTTGAAAAAGATCAGAGGAATTTTGGACGTCTCCACGGGCCTGGTTCAATTCTCAACCGGGATCTCTGTTCCCTACAAGGATGGGGTTCTCCGAGATCAAACGGAAGGCACCATGGTCTGGGATCTAGAACCCCCGAAATGTGACAGTACCCTAGGGGAACTCTACCAAGGAAAAGGACTGTTACATCAAAAGAAGACGGGCCTTCTAGGATCTATTCTCCTGATAAAAGACAACCAGACGGGACAGTACACGGGGCTGACACTCCAAATGCCGACCTCCATTTGCGGTATGGAATGCCGGGGCACACAGATCCCYGGGGTCGTGGCCTGTCTGCTGAGGGAGTATGATAGCCCCCTACCCCTGGTTGAGCCCAARTTCCCATTCAACTCATTGGTYATGGATGTCCTGTCGCAAGTTTCTTACTTGCATCTGAGCACCAACCTTAAAATGCACCAGAACTTCAGAGAACTATACCAACAGACGTGCCTCCTAGACCGAGAGCAGCTGGTGCTGAAACTACAGATCCTAGCCGATGAAGGCAGCCCTTATATGCTGACGGACCTCTTCCCACCGGGACACCGGACCTACCGGGCAGGCACGGTGGTATACATTGCAAAGTGTGTACCCCTCCAAGCTAAACGAATCAGCTACCCGAACTGCACACAAGAGATACCCGTGGAAGTGGACGGGGTCCGCCGGTTCGCCGACCCCTACAACTGGGTCCTGCAAGACCACCCGAATGAAGCTCCCTGTTCAGACCTTACCCCTATCCGGTGGAAGTTGGAAGGACAGTGGTACTGCTCCACCCCCACGATAAGGCCATGCGACGCACCAGACAAGCTACAACTCCCACCACAATATCCAGCCCTTGTACCTACTGAGTTCACCAGAGGTCTGGGAACAGGTTTATTCACCAAGATCCAACTACAGCAACATGCAGAGTTCGTGCTGGCATACATGGCCCGAGCCCCTACTTTAGCTAAGCTGGTGAGCTCTGCGACCCGACAAATGTTGGGAGGATCCACGCTCGGGTCCCCGATCGGGATCACCGACCTAGAAGAATTGACGGACAGACTCTCCTACCACCTGCTACCATTATTCTACCTGCTAGGGAACCTCTATCACTATGTTGTGGCTATAATGATCTTCTGGGTGATTATCAAAATAGTGACAGGATCCTCTGTCCGGGCCTACATCCTTTGGATAGAGAAGGGAGGCGGCTGGTGGATATTGGCTGCCTGCTGGAGGACGGCGTACGAGGTAGTACGTTCCCCCATCACCCTTCTGGAGACCACCACTACCACGGTAACCGAACCCGTGAACCAGTATCCCTGCGTCGAGCAGTACTACCCCTTGGAGGAGGGTACGCCGGACCAGGCCTACCGGGTGTCGGTCATCCACACTACCATACGACGGAACCAAAGGCAGCTAGCGGTTCTGGAGAACCTCTTCCCTCGACACACCCCCATTATGAAAAGACAACTATACGAAGACAAAGGCGCCGGAGAAGACCGGGACCGGGACTCTAAGGAAGAGAGTCCTTGATGTAACCGTGAGGTGGTGTGGGCACTCACCTCAGCAAAGGGGGAATATGTAGTGCTATGAGAGACCGCTAGAGGGCGGTACGAAGGGGAGAGTAGCGGGTCCGATCTAACCCTACTCTCCCTTCCTCCTTCTCATCGCACTCCTTCCTTTGGCGCCTAACTGCTTTCAGCCTGACTAGCCTGATCGCAGGATGATTCCTGATTGCGGGTATGGCACATGAGTGCAACCGCAATCCCGCATGCATATTAGTCAGTCGTTGGGGAGCACCCAACGAGCTAACAAGTATAACAATAAAGCGTGAACCTTGTCAACCGGCGTCCTTTATTACGAGTACCACAGTAACGATAGGACGCCTAAGTCCAGGATGGGGAATCCGCCGACCGCACTACACATGGTGATAGCGGTGGGATCGCCTTCACGCCATCTCCGGACCGCCTTCCCCTTGGACACCCGGCAAGCACGCATTAACCAATGATCGTTTAAACTCTTAGGTCTTTTTCAAGACCCTCCATCTCTGCGTAAAAATTAAGATGAGTCTGAATAACTAGGATATGTTAGCGTTATCAGACCGCATGTATGGATAGGATAACCATGAATTATGTAACCTACCGATCCTCTGGGAAGAAGGGAAAAAGGTATCCACCACCCGAGCCGAGAAGAAGAGGACCGGGAGCGACAGGAGAAGGGTAAACCCATGACTAAAAGGGTGGGACCGGAATCCCACCCTGGGACTAAAAAGGTTCCCCTCCCCGAGAGGACTGGGGGGAGGTAAGGAATTGGGAACCCGGACCAGGAACATTCGAATGCGGAAGGAAGGGATGCCCCTTCTCTTTCGCAAGAAGAAAAGATGGAGGAAGATGGGGAAAAGACAGAATATTCTGTTGCCAGAAACATCTCTCTCCCTCCCCTCGCGAAATCTGCAACAATCAGGATTCGACCAGCAACAGGCCTGTATACACGTATACATACAGCCAGGTGAAGATCCGCCCGACGAAGGGACGGGAATCCATTAACACCACAGCGGGAGGGAGGAAGAGGAGGAAGAGGCAAACAAGACATCGAGAAGATGGAAGAGCGACGAACGCCAGTCGCGGGTCGGAGTGTTTAAGTCCAATTAGTAGCCACCACTCTGGTACAGCGAACACGCGCGCGCGCGCCCATTAGAACATGGTCGTAATTGACTCCCTTTGAATAGACCACTTAAGTGAGGTAGCGACTACCGTGGGAAGGATCCTTGGCCAAAACCAATTACTACTCGGTCAACTAAAAGCCACTTAAAATAGGCACTTAACGCGCATGCACGCGCAAGGTTACGACCAGCATCAATAGACCTCATTATGTGGGCAAACATCTTTGTTGACACGATGGGTGGCAAGCCACATTACAGAGAAAGAAACAGGGAAAGATCAATTACGATAGGAAAGCGCAACACGCAGAAGGTCGTAAAAGAGAGTGGGTGCAAACATTGGATGACAGGCCATAAAGAAGGAAGCGAGAACATGAAGTTCAAATCACTTTGTAAATGTCAGACCACACTTAAAACGAGAGTGGGTGCAAACATTGGATGACAGGTCATAAAGAAGGAAGCGAGAGGGCGATGCTCAGATCACTTTGTAAATGTCAGAGGGCAGCAACCTCCCAAAGGACACTGAAAAGCTGATGCAATGCAAATAAGCGCTCTTGTACCTGGTACAGACGCTCTTTCCAAGTAACCCCCCTTATTAACATTTGCTAATACAGTTCTTCTTTAATTATATATGGATGTGGGCATCCAACATCTTTTTGTGGGAGGAGAAGGGGAGAGGGGGGACTATATAACACGGAATAATTAAAAAGAGAGTCACTTCGCACTGAGCATCTCTCCAGACAACATCCCCGTGAAAGCCCCTCATCCGATAGACCCGTTCGAGATTCAAAAACGTAAGTCCAGAACACTCTACCTTATTCCCAAACTAAATCAAAAAGTTCGATACCACATAGCTTATATAAGACAGAGAGGGGAACGTATAGCAGAGAAAGGTTGAGAAACCAGGATAGCGGGGTGAAAGAGAGATAGAGAGCAGAGGCAAAAGAGAACCCGTTACCACAGGAAGTGAAGAGGGGATGCGTAGGATACTACGAAGTTAGTAGAAGAAGGGTTACAGGAAGTATACCCAGGGCGAGCTAGGAAAGCTAGGAAGAGACCCTTTGCGCATGAAACCAGGCACAGATGTTATAGCGTAACTATTGTTATTATAGCATGTCTGAACAACAAGAAAAGATGACTACCGGCAACAAGGCTGCTAGCCTTGAAGTGCAAGACTCCAGGAAACCGGGAGCTCAGGAAGAGTCAGGACCGGAACCGGAGGTAAAGAAGATCACCCCAGGACAGGGACCTGCGTCAGGAAGACAGCAGGAAGAAAAGAAGGAGACCTCAACGAAGCCTCAGGAAGAGGGGAAGAAACTAGCGGAGGTCAAGGCCGTGGAGGCCACACGCACAGGAAAGCCAAGAGGTAAACGCACGGTGCAGGCTTCGGACGCTCACCGCAAGAACTCCCCTGCGGGGATCATACTCTTCGCCGAGAGTCGGCAGGATATGTCATCATTGACTGACTGGTACGAGAGGGTTAAGAACCTGTACCGGTTAGCCTACCCCTCGAGAGGAGCGTATGTCGACGGCAGCGCGCTACTCATCAGGCGTTTCTCGGTCGGGCTCAGGAACGCCCGGCTGAGCCATGAGCTCATGCAGACCCCGGAGACATCGCTCATGGGTACGATGAGCCGGGCC
>NVVL01000039.1 GCA_002402195.1 Rickettsiales bacterium
AAAACCCCAAAACCCCTGAGGTTTAATAAGGAATGATAGCAACGATAAATCATTATTAAATAGAAAGATGAAAACGTATTTAATATAAAATTGTTAAACACAAAATTAAATTACTCATTCTCATGCTCTCTCGTCTGTTCTTCCGTGGAGATAGTCTTTCATTGTGCTCAGTCTGGTTTCAACAATGACTTGCACTTCTTCAATAATTTGTATTTCTTCAGCATTATCTTTAGTTTCGTTATTATAGGCTCTGGTTTGATCGGTGAAGGTCTTTTCATTAGCAGCATGTTGGTCTTTGTAGTCTTACAAGAGGTTAGTCAAATAGTCGACTTCGCCTTGATATAATTCCATATTAGTGTGATATTCATCTCTTTTAGTTTCAGCCATATAGATCTCGTCAGATAATCTATCAATGGTGGACTAGGTTGTGATAACCAAAGCGTTGTATGCTTTGACGGCTGCAGCTTCTTTAGTCTGGAAATCAGAAAGAGCAGTTTTGAGCATATCTAAAAGATCCTAGAGGAGTTGAGTCAAATTGGCAACGCCGGCTTGAGGATCTTGGTAATTTGGCTTATCAGGGTTGACAAGAGCTGGTAATTATTGAATAAGTTTGATGATTGGCCCGAATTTAGACACTTTAGAAGCGGCGGACAAGGCATCTTTGAAGGCTGTAATCTTCTATGATCTGGATTCAGTTTGGAGGAACATGGCTTGGTCGTTAACGGCTTCAAATCCAATATAGAGTCCAGCAACTTTAGTTTGTGCGTCGATAACGGCAGCAATTGCAACTGGATGCTCTCTAGCTCTTTGGTCGTACACAGCTTGTTGAGAAGTTCTGTCAATGTGAGTTTGAGCAAGGAAATCTTTAGTAGTTTGGAGCTCTGTTGAGAGAGTAGCTACTAATGTGACTTATTCGTTCCACAAATCGGTGTTGGTAATTAATTCAGCTTCATTATATGCAAGATTAGTTGATGTTGTGTCAATATTATCTTCTAAGGTTGTTTTGGTCGTGTTATAGCTGAGTTCATCAGCTGCTTGTCTAGCATCAAGGCCGTCTTATTCGGTACCAATATCAGTGAGCAAATCAGCAAGGAGTGTTGTCAATGCATCGATAGAAGCACCTCCAGCCTCTAATTGAAGCTCAATTGCGTCAAGAAGATTTTTTCCGAAAGGTGTGGTGTCAACCTGTAGTGTTTAAGATAATGGAGCTTACTCTTTAAAGAACAGACTTCTAAGCGTCAACGAATGCGAATGCCAAGATTATGGCGACACAAAGGAATTACATATTTCTCATTTGTTTTTAAATTCTAAATCTCTGAAAACTTAATGTACGTTTTGATGTTCGTTATTTTTTAAAAACGCATAGCAGAAATTTATTAAAATCTAAAACGAATACCTTATTTAATTGATCTCGCTTATAATTCGAATAATATAAATGAAGGTTATCTTACTTGTAGTTCTCGTGACTCTCCTTGCCACTTCGCAAGCCAAAAAGACAAATCTATTGGACGCTGTTACCTCGCTCCTTGAATAACAGCCTATTAGAAACAGTGATGAAAATAATAATGGTGGAGCTAAAGGTGCTTTTGAAAAAGTACTAGAATACATTGAAGCTCTTAAAAACCAATCCACTGCTGATTTAGCCGCTGCTAAAGACAAGCTTGCAGACGACAGAGATATCTGCAGTGACAACATCTTTGAATTTACTCAAATTGTTGCTGATAAAAACGATAACCTTGATAACGTTCAAGCCCATGTTGACTGGCTTGCTGCCGAATTAGAGGACACTAAAGCCAGAATTGGATTCGTTCAAGCTAGAATCGCCGCTGTGAAGAACCAATGCGAAAATTTCAAAGAACAATCTTGCGAAACAAACTTCCTCTTCGTCATGGATCTTAAAGAACACTCTGAGGCATAAGATTTACTTGACATGCTTGAAACTGAAGTGAACAACTATTTTGCCGGATAAAAGACATCTGCTATGATCCAGTCACCACAAACTCTTGCTGATAAGCTCTCTTCGTATAGTAAAATCTTTAACTCCAGCATCCTCGCTGAAGCACCCGAAGGATGGGGTACTTTGACTGATTAAACCGTTAAAAGAACTGGTAAGTTTTGAAATTTAACCTCTTCAGAAGCTCAAGTTGGAGACAACCATGAAGATAATTCTTAAGACGTTATTGATATCAGAGAGACTGATGCACCAGTTGGAGTTGGAAAACATAATGATAATCTCCACGCTGAAATCATCGATTTCATCAACAAACTCAGAGACCATCTTAATGAGTCAAGACAAGACTTGATTGATAATTCAACTCAAGCTGCTGTTGACTTCGCTAAGTATATCAGAAATCTTAATGCTGAGCTTGAAGATCTTGAGATTGAACTCGATAGAAAGAGAGAATACGAAACTAAATTGAATGGAGACGTCGCAGAAGGTGCTGCCGCCCTTAAAAACGCTCAAGATGAACTTGCTGAAGCTGAAAAGACACTTGCTGCTGAAATTAAAAGATGTGATGACCTCGAGGCTTTCAATTTAAAGAGAATTAAAGAAATCGAAGAAGAACTTGTCATCATTGGCTAAGTCGAAGACATCTTCTCTGAAAGAATCTAATCAATTGAAGGCTATCTTAAAACTAGAGCAAACGAATATCACAGCACTGGTGAAATTTCATCGCACGACATGGAAACCAGAACCGTCGACAAAAATGGGAGACTTGAACCCGTGGATTATAACCCAGAATTCGCCCCATAAACATTGTGAGAGAGTAATTTTATTGAGTTTCTCTTTAAGTTTAAATATAAATTATTCTTTTTCTGGGTGGCTTCTTCGAGAGTAACATATTCTATGTTACCCCTTGTCACGTAATTGGTGAACATGAGAGAAATAAAGACAAGTAGAAAGAGATTTTATGTAATTATTAGTGAAACAACTCTTAAAATTACTTAATCAAAAGGCTGGGTATGTTCCTGAGTCAACTCTGTCTTTGAGATATTCTTTGACTTATTCGAAACTGTCAGTGAGGGCTCTAATAACATCAGAAATAAGAGTGGAGAATTGTTCTCTAAATGATAAGGGAAAGTATACTTACCTTTCAGTTTCAGCACCAGCATAAAGAGAGTCTTCTTGATTGCACCACTTGATTGTGGATTCGAGTAACTCTTCTTCTTTTAATTGTAAAGCAGTCTCTGTGGAGATACCGTCCTTGGCTTCTTAGATTAAATCTTTAGTGTCAAGAATTGCCTTCTCAAGGTCATGTTGTTATGTTGTCAAGGTTCCAATAGATCTATTCAAAGAAATTTCTTCATCATTCCAATCTGCGATGGCAGTGTTTTCATCGGTATTGTCTTCAGTTTTGGATTGAGTAAGAGCTGATTGGATCTTTTCCATCAAATTCAAGATTTTGTCAATTGATGCGGGGTCAGCATTGGTTGATAGTGTCACTAATGACATTATCAATGGAGCGTAAATTGATTTGACTGATGATTTTGAGTCAAAAACTTTGTTTACTTTAGATTTTAGTTCAGCAACTTTATTAGTTTCAATGAAAGCATTTCCTCCAACACTTCTTATTCTTGTGAATGAACTAATAGCATCTTTAATAGCAGCAATGGCAGCGATGTGATCATCGACTCTGATTAAGAAWGCGGCATGGTCATCAGMTCTCTTTTAGATTCCRTCTKCAAGAGCTTATTTCTATGAGGCCAACTAGGATTTCACGCCAATGAGTGTAGATTGATCTCTAGCTAATTTGGTTTSTCTRTCACCTAARAGTTTTWSCCATTCAGCTTTAGCATCTTTAGCATTTTGGATTCCTTCTTTATGAGCTGCAATAGCGTCAGTGCAGTCGCCTTAGATTTCAGAATAGAGATCAGCAGCTTCAGCCTTTTCGTTGGATAGATCGTTTTTAGCTTGAGTCAAGGTTGCAAGGATATCCTCCAAGTAACCTCCAGTTTATATTTGAATGGCCACAGCTGAGAATATTGTGTTCCCAAGATGGTGTGAGTCAAGCTATGACAGGGTTATGATTACTGACTTACTTGGTGAATAGCTTTCTCAGTTGAAGTCATTGCGAATGAGACAGCCAAGAGTGATGCGAGAACGATTACAAATTTCATTTTCTTTATTTGTTAAAATTAGAGCAGAAGTATTTTAACTATACGTTTTCAGAGTTAAACGCCTACTATTATATCCGTTTTTATTTTCGTTTTAATTCTCAAATGTGATTTTTATTAACTATCTATTTAAAATGAACAAATTATTTGCTGTTGTTTGCCTCGCAATGCTTGCGTCTGTCACCATGGGAACCAGACTTAGAGCTAAATCCACCTACGAGATCCCTGAAATCTCCGCTATCGAAAAGAGTAAATGGGGAGCTCAACTTCTCGACACTGTTGCTCTTCAAATCCAGAGCAAAGCTCCTCTTGATAAAATCAATGCTCTCCTCCAAGAAATCGTCGATGATTTGGACAGACAACAAACAGATGATGACAACCAATACGCCATTGATATGCTTTGGTGCAAAGATGAGAAAAAAAGATTAAATGCAGACATCACTAATGCTAAAGCCGCCATCGATGTTGCTGAAAACAAGATTGCCAAGCGCACTAAAGCTATTAAAGAAGGTGTTGCACTTGAATCCAAGCTTGTGAAGCAGATTGACACTTTAGAATCTCACATTCAACATACTCATGATGAGAGAAAGAAAGATTCTGAAGATTTCGCCAAGAGAGACACTGAGACAAACATCGCTATTGATGCTATCGCTGATGCTATTACCGAAGTTCAACAACTCGTTGGAAGAGTTCCAGCTCCAATTGAATCTGCCATCCAAAAACTCTAGAAAATTGGAAGAAGCAACCCAATTCTTGCTTTCGCTCAAATTGCTTCAACAGCTGATCAAGAGACAGTTGCCAAACTCGTTTCTCTTTTGCAATCATTGAAATCATCTCTTGAATTTTCACTTTCCCAAGATCAAGCTGACGAAAAAGCCTCAGTCGATGCATTTGATATTCTTCTTGATAACTTGAACAGAAACTTGACCACTGCCAATACTAATCTCGTTGCCTGTAAAAAACAATTAAAAGACGACAGAAAGAATCTTGCCATTCAAGAAGGTGTTAAGCTCGAATAAGAGGGACTCAGAGATGTTGCTCAAAATGAACTTACATCAACCACCGCCACTTGTGAACACTACGTTGCCGTGTATGATGACGACAAATCTGGAAGGTAAGTTTCCTCCCATCATCATTTCTTAGATCAGAAGAACTCGTTATTGCCAAGAAAGTTCAAGGACTCATTGCCGAAAAATTCGGATCAATGTCACAATACTTGTCAGATAGACTCTCTAATGTTTGATTCTGAATGCGAGTTAATTTTAGTAATTCAATTATTAAATCAATTTCACAAGCCCCTCTCATTTGAGAAAAGGGGTTTTGGGGTTTTGGGGTTTTGGGGTTTTGGGGTT
>NVVL01000040.1 GCA_002402195.1 Rickettsiales bacterium
TTCCCAGAAATAAAAGCCCAAAAGGCCGAGTATAGAAAACAAGAAGCCCAAGCCGCCGAAATGCGAAAAGATTTGCCGCAGGTTATCAAGCACAGAAAGTCAAAAATAGCTGCAATTGATGCGGAGTTAAGCGAGGGGAAGATTCCACCTGAAAAAGTGGCGGAGATCATGGAGATTAGGGCAGGGTATGTAGATCAGGTATCGTTTGATCAGAAGATTTTAGATCAAGAAGTAGGGAGCGTTGCTGAAGAGAGTGTTTATTTAGATAACGTAATAAATGGTGCAAAAAGAGGGAATTTATCAAAGGATAAAGCTATTGTGATTTTGAGCAAGCAATATCCCGCGATGCTAGAGTGCAAAGCTGTTGACCAGAATCATAAAGGGGTTGAACAATGTCAACAACTTGCAGGGCTCTATGGAATAGAATTAAATCAATTAGGCAGCTCTAAACAAGCTAATCAGCCAATTGTTAGGCCAGAAAAAAGGTTAACCCAAAAAAAGAAGCTCCCTGTTGCAGCCCTTCTAGACGATCAAGGTGAGTTGAAATTGGAAAAAATTGCTGCAAAAGTGCAAGTACGTTTAGCAAAAAGAACAAAGCTTCAACATCGCTTAACACCGAATGTTAAAGGAGAAGGACGGGGCGAAGGTCAAGTAAGATAGAGTTAACGTAATAAGATTATTTGAAGAGGGACGTTGTGGCAAAATCAGAATATGATTTGTTAGAGGAGGCTGCTGAAAGATACGCTGTTGTGGAGTTAGTCGCAAGCGGGAACGTTGTTTATAAATTAAATCATGCTAGGGTGCATGAGATCCACTGGAATTCAATTAAATTTGCTACTCGTTCGGATTGCTCAGGAGGTTTTCTTGGGGTCTATAAGACGCTACGGGCGGATGGACGTAATGATGATCTAGGCACTACACTTGGTTTTTTGCTTGTCGGTCTGATCGTGTTTTGCAATGAAAAAGTTATACAAGCGGTATCTGACAGTTACAAATATGGATACGGAGTGCCAGTAAATGATTATTTGGCCAAACTTACTATTGCTATAGGTCAGTATTTATCAGATGATTTTGATGATGAGGCTAACCAAATAATAGAGGAAGAGATGAGGATGAATCAGGGTGGTTCTCTTGATCAATTATCCCTGAAGTGTGTTGCATGGATGCAAAAGCACCGTGAGTTTTTAGACAAGAGTGCGTATGACGTTACTGATGGAGAAGTTGGTGCGTTATTAAAAATGTTTGAGGCAGAAACTCATTCAGGTTATTTAGCTAACCATGGTGCGTTATCGCGTGCGTGGCACCTAGAAGCCATAGAGCCACTACACCTCAATATGAACCCTGATGATGATGAGCAGGTAGCTGTGGCTGGCGCAGGCAATCAAAACTCAGACTGCTGCTGCGTCATAGTATAACCAACCCACCCCCGGGCGCTTGGTTAACTCGGAATACCATCACCCATTCAAGGGGAAACCTCTGCGGAGAGTTCCCCTTGAAACCTGTGATATGCATTTTGTCTCACCTCATGCCTGGCCGCAATTAATTGTAAAAATAAACTGAGTGCGCGGGCGAAGTATAAATTTTTCGAATTGGAATAATCCAGAGTTTCAGACGAAGAAAACCTCCATCCAAGCCAGGTTCTCTGCTATATCCAGGGTCATTATTAGTTGATGCATCTTCACATCTGTGCAAAATAAACCTTGCAATCCCCGCGCGATGGGGGTACTACTGGTGTTTGGAATTTTATTAACTGTTAAATGTAGATATATGTTGTTTGGTGTTGAAATTGGCCTGGATATGGGCATTGTGATTGGGTTTTTGGTGCTTACACTCGCTGTTGGAATGGGGCATGGGAAGAGTGTAAAAACAATTAAAGATTATGCGCTAGGTGGCAGGAATTTCTCAACAGGGGCGTTAGTGGCAACCATTGTGGCAACTTGGGCTAGTGGTAGTGGATTCTTTGTTACCATGTCGAAAACATATTCTGATGGCCTATACTACATGTTTGCAAGTTTTGGTTTAGGTGTATCTTTTTTCATTACTGCTTTTTTATTAGTACCCAGAATGGGGGAGTTTCTGGGGAAGGTTTCTATAGCAGAAGCCATGGGCGATTTATATGGCCAGAATGTAAGAATCATCACAGCCATAGCAGGAACAATTGGCGCTGCTGGAAGTATAGCTGGTCAATTTAAAGTATTTGGTAATATATTCTCTTACTTCCTGCACATACCAAATTATATTGCCGTAATCACTGCTGGTTTTATAGCGACGCTATATTCTGCATTTGGTGGTATTAGAGCTGTTGCATTCACTGATATATTACAAGCTGTTGCCTTTGGCATTATCATTCCGATGGTTGGATTCATTATATGGGGTGAATTTTATAATGAAGGATTTTCTTTTTCTCAGGCTGCGTCTGATCCAAAATTCAATCTAGATATTTTATTTGACTCTGGCAACCCTGAGTTCTTAGGAATGCTAGCTCTGTTTTTTCATTTTTGTAAACCAACTCTTTCTGCTCCGGCCTTTCAGAGAATTGCTATTGGTAGAAACGTGGCTCAAGTAAAAAAAGCTTTTTTGATTGCTGGGGCTTGTTTAATATTTATAAAAATCATAATTGTTTGGATTCCATTCTTGATCTATAGTATGAATCCATCTCTTGAATCTAGTCAGCTTGTTAGTTATATAGTGGACACTTATAGCTACCCAGGGCTTAGAGGCCTCATGATAGTTGCTATTATTGCCTTTGCTATGTCCACAGCAGATTCTCGCATTAATTCAGCTTCGGTATTATTTACTCATGATATTTGCAAAGTGCTTTTACCTACCATAAAAAGAGAGTTGTTAATCTCAAGATTATTTGCTTTCTTATTGGGAGGAGGGGCGATAATGTTCTCTCTAGTGGAAACCGATCTACTTAGTATTATTATTTTAGCCAATAGTTTTTATTATCCAATAGTACTACCACCTTTTCTCTTTACAGTATTTGGGTTTCGTAGTTCTTCAAAATCCGTTCTTATTGGTATGATGGCTGGTCTTGTAACAAACATTATATGGAAAATGTCGCCTATAGAATCCGTTAGCCTCGCGCAAAAGATAGCGGGGCCGCAATTTGCTTTGTTAATGAACGCTGTCTTCCTACTCGGAAGTCATTACCTGCTCAAACAAAAAGGCGGCTGGGTTGGTATCAAAGATAACTCTTATCTTGATAAGCAAAAAATCATTCGCAGAGAAAGATGGGCAGCATTTATGAGCAAAGTGCGGAGCTTTAACCCTATCAATTACATAAAGACTCATCCTATGTCCTGCGACTCTACATATGTAATACTTGGTGCATATTTCCTTGTTTTCACCTTTACCAGCATTTACTCAACCCACGCAGAAATGCTAAAGGAAAATAAAATAATAATTACAACGATTTACAAAACAATGATAATCAGCAGCACGATGATGGGAATGTATCCAATTTGGCCACTAAGCATCAAAACAGAAATCAAACAGATGGTAATGCGTGTTTGGTATCCGCTATCTATATTTTATATGCTGATAGTATTCAGCACATTCTTCGTGTTGCTGAATGAAGTCAACAACCTGCATTTTGTTATGTTTGCAGTTAATATGATCGTGTCAGTCATACTTTTGGGGTGGCAAATGGCCTTAGGTATGATAGTTGCTGGTGTATATATAGGAACACAATTCTATAAATATTATATAGGAGTAGAATATCTGGATACAAGCATCGGGTCACCACAGTTTATTTTACTATATAGCATGTTGATTGTTGTAATGATATTAATTATTTTCCTCAAACCTAAGCAAGAACACCACAAAAAAACCGAGCACAAAGTGGGCGAGCTCTCAGATGAGGTCGGAACTCTCGTCACAGTAGTTAGTAGCCGTGATAGCCAGATCATTACTCTAGATAATAAGGTGAGTGGTCTTGAGGAAAGAATAGATCATTATACTGAGCGCACCACTAATCAAGCTCAAGAGATCGAGCGCCTAGGAGCTACGGCTCAGAGAATTCTTAACAATGTGAATCACGAGCTCCGCCTTCCTGTTGGGAATGTAATGAATTTTGCGGAGATTCTGCATGATGGTCTGGGCAARCTCTCRGATGAGCAATTAAAGATGCTCTCGAAGGAGGTATATAAAAACTCTAACCGCCTTTCAACGATGATTYTGAATATGCTCGATCTTGCAACGCTKCAGGCAAAGAAGATCGAATTACAGATAAAGCTAGCGAATTTCAGCGAGCTCGTGGAAGAGCGGCTTACCGCGTGTCGTAAGATTTACGTAGAGGAAAAACCTCTAAAGTTCATCATCAAAATAGAGAAAAATGTGATGGTTCCGATGGATGAAAACTACATCCGTCAAACTATCGATAATCTGGTTATAAACGCAATTAATTTCAGTGAAAAAGGCAAGATCTTGGTCATAGTTGCCCGCCAGACGAATTTCGTCACTTTCACCATCAAAGACCAAGGCATCGGCATCCCGCTTAGAGAATTATACGACGTCTTCACCCCATTCAAGATGGGCTCCAACACAGAGACCAAGGCTGAGGGCAGAGGGGTTGGCCTTGCACTTTGCAAAGCTGCCGTCAACGCCCATGGCGGCGAGGTCAAGGTGGAGAGCAGCGGCGCAGGCGTATTGTTCAGAGTAGTGCTACCACTAGCCTCTGACAGAGGACGCCCGAGATCATAAAGGATGAGAGCAAGGGGGTCCAGGTGTAAAAAAAGACAGGTTGCTGCATTATCCAATAATTTGGCTCCCATGCGGATCAACTCGGAATATCATCGCCCTTTCGAGGGTGAAGCTTCTGCGGAAGAGTTCCTCTTGAAACCTGTGATAGGCGCTTCTCCTCACCCCATGCCTGTCCTATTTTTTGGTGCCATCTCTCTACAGTTGTAGTTCAATTTATAGGAAGATTTTTTCCTTTTGTAACGATAGAATTTTGTAACAATTTGGTATTTTTGGCGCCAATATTACCCCTAATATGACCTGATCTAATCACTAATCATCTCTTTTTTATATCATTAATATGAATTACAATTGTAGTACTAGGCATTACCGGGCATTTTAGCGGCTCTACTAACCTTGAGCTCATTGAGATTTCTGGTGCAATATAGTGGATAGAGCCGGCTATGAGGCTCCCATATTACCACCAAATAGCCCAGATATGATTCATAGCACAGGCTTTGAGGAAGCAGTCAATGCGATGACATGGCTCATTGAACATTACAAAGCCGACGAGGGAAATGAATCTTTTGCGATATATGATATATATGGCTGCACCCCTCTAATTGAGGGAAGTTTTAATAGTAGGCTATACCGGGATTAATCAAGGGGCTTTACGGCTGTGTTTTTGTAAATAGCTA
>NVVL01000041.1 GCA_002402195.1 Rickettsiales bacterium
ATAAATAATGACTCCCCATCAAAAAAATCAGATTAACAAGCATAGCAATAGCAATTGGATTAGCTTGTATTCCCATAGCTTTCCAAGCTACTACAGTAAACGCGCCTGCCCCCATTCCAATTAGGACAGATTTTTCTGTGCTACGAAAGCCAAATATTGTTAATATTAGAGGGGATGATACTATAGGCATATAAAAACTGCTTGTAGTTAGAATAATATCTAATAAATCCGTTGTTGAAAGAGCAAAAAAGATAGCTACTAAACCCAAAACACATGCAAATATCTTAGATAATAGGAGCTTTTTTTCAGAAGTTACTGAAAACAATGAACAAATATCATTGGAAAACAAAACAGAAGAAATATTGATATCAGTATCAGCTGAAGACATTGCCATCGCTATTACACATACTATGATTAATCCTTTTAATCCAGTGTATGTGTAATTATCCATAATATAGCTAATCAATTGAGTATGTTCCAAGTCTGGATTCACATTAAAAATCAAGAAAGGAATCCATGCTATTGTTATTTTAACAAAAATAATTAAGAATGCAGAAATAATAAATACTTTTTTTACTTGCTCAAGATTGTTTCCCATAAAAATTCTTTGGCATATTGACGGAGCCATTTTAGGCAAAACAAAATAAAGAAATAACGGAATCATTTCCCAAAATTGTGGATTACCTAAATTTAATACCTTTTTATAATTAAATTTATCAACCTGTAAAGCATTGCTTAGACTAAACGAATCAATAGAGCCAAGCTTACTCCAAATCATTATTCCCACTAAAGGAACAGCAAAGCAAAAAGTGAAAAACTGAAGTATATCCGTGAAAGTAACAGATTTAATACCTCCATATGCTGAATATATAGTTACCACTAGTCCTGCTGTTATTATGGTTAAAGTATTATCTAGATCTACAAAATAACTGACAATATCACCAAATACTCTAAATTGGACTGCTATATAACCTACGGAAGCCATTATACCACTAATTGCAACAATTATCCTCACTTTCGTTCCGTATAGATCTCCCATCGCTTCAGCTATTGAAGTTTTACCCAGAAACTCTCCCATTCTAGGCACAAGATAAAAAGCAATAATTAAAAATGATATAATCATACCAAAAGTAGCAACTAAGTAGTATAGCCCATCATAATAGGTTCTTGAGATAGTAATAGCAAAACCGCTACCACTTACCCAAGATGCAACAACAGTAGCAACCAAAGCACCCGTTGAAAACTTTCTCCCACCTAGCGCATAATCTTTGATCGTTTTAACATCACCGCCATGCCCTAGTCCTATGACAAGGGTTGCAATCAAGAATACCGCTACAATTATTACATCAATATCAAATAACATATATTTACATTTAACAGTTAACAAAATTCTGAACACCAGTAATAACCCCCTCATGCGAGGATTGCAAGGTTTATTTTGCATAAATGTGAAGATGCATCAACTAATAATGACCCTGGATATAGCAGAGAACCTGGCTTGGATGGAGGGTTTCTTCGCCTGAAACTCTGGATTATTACAACTCAAAAAGCTCCCGCTCCGACCGCGTGCTCAATTTATTTTTACAATTAATTGCGGCCAGGCATGGGGTGAGACGAGGTGCATATCACAGGTTTCAAGGGAAGCTCTCCGCAGAGGTTTCTCCCTGAAAGGGCGATGGTATTTCGAGTTGACCAAGCGCCGGGGGGTGGGTTATACTATGACGCAGCAGCAGCCTGAGTCTTGATTGCCTGCGCCAGCCACAGCTACCTGCTCATCATCATCAGGGTTCATATTGAGGTGTACTGGCTCTATGGTGTATAAATGCCACTCAGTCGATAACGCATCGTGATTAGCTAAATAACCTGAATGGGTTTCTGCCTCAAACATTTTTAATAATGCCCCAATCTCTCCATGGGTAAGCTCGTACGCGCTCTTTTTTAAAAACTTAAGGTTATCTAGTATCCATGTAATACACCTGGAGGATAATTGATCAAGAGAACTTACACCCCCATTCATCCGACTCTCTTCTGCTATTATTTGGTTAGCCTTATCATCAAAATCATCTGATAAATACCGACCTATAGCAATAGTAAGTTTGGCTAAATAATCATTTACTGGCACTCCATATCCATGTTTGTAACTATCAGATACTGCTTGGATAACTTTTTCATTACCAAAAATGATCATGCCGACAAGCAGCCAACTGAGCATAGTGCCTTCGTCATCATTGCAGCCATCCTCCCGTAGCGTCTTATATGCTCCAAGAGCAGCCCCCGAGCAATCTGAACGAGTAGCAAATTTAATTTGGTTCCAGTGGCGCCCATCCACTCTGCCATAATTTAATTTATAAACAACATTCTTGCTTACAACTAACTCCACAGCCTCAAGTCTTTCGGCGGCCTCCTCTACTAATAAATCATATTCTGATTTTGCCACAACACCTCTTTTCAAATAATTTTATTACGTTAACTCTATCTGACTTGACCTTCATCCTGTCCGTGTCCTTTAACATTCGGTGTTGAGTGATGTTGAAGCTTCGTTCTTTTTGCTGCAAGCGCCTGCACTTTTGCAGCAATTCTTTTTAATTTTAACTCATCTTGATCATCTAGAAGGGCTGCAACAGGCAACTTCTTTTTTTGGGTTAACCTTTTTTCTGGCCTTGGAATCGGCTGATTAGCTTGTTTAGAACTACCTATTTGATCTAATTCTATTCCACAGAGCTTTGCAAGTTGTTGACATTGTTCAACCCCCTTATGATTCTGGTCTAGAGATTTAGACTCTAGCATCGCGGGATATTGTGCGCTCAAAACCGCAATAGCTTTATCCTTTGATAAATTTCCTCTTTTTGCACCACTTATTACGTGATCTAAACAAACACTCTTTTTAGCAACGCTCCCTACCTCTTGATCTAAAATCCTCTGATTAAACGATACCTGGTCTGCATACCCTGCTCTAATCTCCAGAAGCGCTGCCACGTTTTCAGGTGGAAGCTTCCCCTCGCTTAACTCCGCATCAATTGCAGCTATTTTTGACTTTCTGTGCTTGATAACCAGCGGCAAATCTTTTCGCATTTCGGCGGCTTGGGCTTCTTGTTTTCTATACTCGGCCTTTTGGGCTTTTATTTCTGGGAACTGCTCCARGTTCTCGTCAAAAACCCAGGCTCTATCTTYTGGGGTTAATTCTACACCATCTCTAATTCTTTCAGATATAGCCAAATCYCTTTCTCTATARGAAAATAGAGCTTTTTTATACTCCGAATATTCMYKCACYCGAATATCTGAAATAGCCGCCAGTTTTTCATTTCTTTCATATTCTTTTCGCACCTCTTCTGCGGAAACACCAGAATTGCGGGCATGCTTTAATTCTTCTTGTATAATCCGTTCTTCTATCATTTTTTCAGCTTCCAGCTCTGCTGAATGCTTGGCGATGCTAGCTAATAGCAACTCCAATGCTCCTGCTACTTCCGGCGGAAGATTAGGTGTATTAAGCGAAGAAACAGAGCTCTTTAGGCTTGCTAGATCTTGTACATTCATGTTAGCAAGATCTTTTTGGAAACTCTTAATCATGGCAATAACAGCATCTGTTTGCACATCATTCAGTCTGGTATCTAATTGATGTTGTATATTTTTCAATGTTTTTTCCGAATTATTTGCCATAATACACTATATTTTCTTCCCTCTACGATCTCACAATCATCGATTAAAGTATATACCTTTTTTAGCTACTAATAAAGACTTTATTGCGCAAAACTCTCTAATACCAAAATTCCCCTAGAGGCTAGGGCGGTATATATCGCTATGACAGCAGAAGAGCCTTATTTAAGGTTGGGGTTTTGTTAGTGCGAGCTTTTTCCAACAGGGGTTTTTGTATCAATGATTTTGGGAGCTTTGCGAGGTCTCGAACTCCTGCTTCCCTGGTGTATGCTTGGATTAACTCCTTGGTTATGCTACTCGTGATATTTATATCACTCCTTGCTAGTTTTTTTGAGCGTATTATCTCTGGTAGAATGTGTTTTTGGGAAAACAGCATTCTGCCCCTTGCTCCTTTTAACTTCTCCAATTGATACGCTATATCAGTGCCATATTAATCTAATTCGTTTTTTATCAAATCTTGCTTCCTAACTCTTTAAGCGCAGCATTGGCCATTTATGGCCAATGCTGATGTGCGCCTATCCAGGAATTCCACCACCACATATTTTACTACATCTCTCACAATAAAAAAACTGAGTATGTTTGCGCATATAGCAAGGGGAAATTTCTCCATACCTACTCCTCCACCTATCCAAAAAGGAGGCCTCTGTAGTGGTGGAAACGCCGCAGGGGCTTGTTGTGAAAAAAGATTAAAAAGAGCTCAGGAGATAATGGTGGATATTCATATTTTGATATTCACTTTGCAAACATACGCAATATATACTATACTAGTGTAGTATATGCGCATTAAATTAAAGAGGTTGTTATGAGTAATATGGAAGTGCGGCTCCGGGTGGGGTCTAAACTAAAAAAGAACGCTGATTCAATATTTCAAGAAATGGGAATGACAATGTCTGAGGCAATCAGGATATTTTTAACGCAAGCTGTTAATTCAGGCGGATTGCCATTTAGACCACATTTAACAAATCCCAATAGCACTACTATTCAAGCTTTTGAGGATGTTGATTCTGGAGATTTTGAGGAGATGTCTATAGAAAAATTCAGTAATTATCTAGATGGTATTGAAGGTGAAAAAAGTAAAAATAGCTAGGGAGTTTAAGCGAGATTTAAAAAAGTTCATAAAAGAGGCAAGAAACTAACCAAGCTAAATCACATCGTCAATATTTTAACGGAAGGCAAATTACTTGAAGCGAAATACAAACCCCATAAATTACGCGGCAATTATATTGATAAACTTGAGTGTCACATAGAGCCTGATTGGTTATTAATATATACAACTGGCAATGTATCCGTGACATTATGATGTGGCTATACTTTAGAGGACAGAAATGTTAAAAGGATTGTAATCTCAAAGGAGTAGTTAAAATGTCAAATGCGCAAAAGAAATATACGAGCGAATTTAAGAGCCAAGCGATATCATTAGTTCGAGATGCGAATCTACCAGCATCGAAGGTAGCAAAGGATCTGAATATCAATGTTAATACGCTGTACAACTGGCTAAGAGTTGGCAGTTATAGAGCGTTTGCCTTGAGACTTTGACCATTTTGGCTACATAGGTGACGCTGTATTTGCCCTGCCCTTTAGCTCTTTGCATGCCATCATAGATTCTTCTATTAAGAATTTGCATCAGCCATG
>NVVL01000042.1 GCA_002402195.1 Rickettsiales bacterium
GAAACATGATCGCAGCATTCCTGCCAGCAAGATTGGATTTGCCTGCTATGTTCACTATATTTGATTCGTTCGTGATCTCAGATTTTTTTGCCATGATGTCAACTCCACAATAATTTAAAGATTAAACTATAAAACCGCAGTAGAACAAAAAACACTTATATTCGTGTGTTTGATGTTCCACTGAAAGTCGGGAAGTTACAAAAACTGTGCTAGACAGCTATGAAGACACCCAACAGCTAAGCCGTGCATAACTATGGTGAATGCCTCCATCTCCCCGGTTCCAGTGGAACCAAGAGAAATCTATCAATTTTATGGCTGACAGATAACCACTAGCAAAGGAGTTTGTAAACTCCAGGACAACCGATTTGGTCATCCCAGTGACACTATCAACTAAAATAGCAAGAGTGTCAAGAAGTTTAAACAAAATAATTTAAAAATTAAACTATAAAACCGCGTAGAACAAAAAACACTTATATTCATGCGTTTAATGTTCCACTGAAAGTCGGGAAGTTGCAAAAACTGTACCAGACAGCTATGAAGACACCCAACAGCTAAGCCGTGCATAACTATGGTGAATGCCTTCATCTCCCCGGTTCCAGTGGAACCAAGAGAAATCTATCAATTTTATGGCTGATAGATAGCCACTATATGAGGAGTTTCTAAACTCCAGGATAACTGATTTTGTCATCCCAGTGGGACTATCAACTAAAATAGCAAGAGTGTCAAGAAGTTTAAATAAAATATTTGAATAAAGATTAATTAGCAATAAATAAAGCAAAATGCTAAATAATCTCAGCCAAAGAAAAATATAAACCTTCAGAAGCTACGTCCGTAACCATCTCTTTTTTATATCATTAATATGAATTACAACTGTAGTGCTAATGACTACATTCTTGAAGCTGATTGAGCATTCTTAAATACCTGACACAAAACAGAGATTCTTTAACTGGATCATTTTTCTCGACCACCCAATTTTCGGAATCTAGCTGAATGATTTTCTTATCAAATTTTACATATGTAAGCGGATTTTGCCCTGCATCAATCACTATACATTGGTTTTTATTTTTGCCGAGAGCGTGGCTAAGTTTTTTCACATCCCTCAAGCTAGAATGGGTTCTTTGATATAATTTTAGTATCTTTGCATCAGAATTTTTGAAAAAATGCTCTAAACTATCACTTAATACCACAAGATCACTCAGCGAAGAGAGAGTAATCTTCTTCACCTGTGCAAGGGTTCGAAGCTCGACCAAAGCATCTTTGCCATTTATATCAACAATCCCTTTAAGCTCTGGGAATTTTTCTATTATAATCTTCGCTAGATATTCAGATAAAATAATCACATTATCCAGATCAAGCCAGAAATGCCAGTTGATCTTGCCTTGATCATCTGAAAAATCGATATCATCAATTTCGCTAATCTGCACTATCTCACCCTGAAACTGAGATGCTAATTTACCCGCAAATCCATCGAACTTTTCATCTATAAAAATCAGCATTTCTGCGTCAGAAAACCTGCTCTTATCACTAGGTTTCATTTGGTAATGATGGGGGCAACCGGCTGATTTATTAATCGTTATTATCTCAGCAGCATCACCTGTGAGCATCTTCAAAATACTAGCCACCGGCGTTATGCTGACAGCAATTTTCGGACGCGCCCCAGCAGGGAAGCTTGCAACTAGTACCAGAAGCAATAAAATCAATTTATTTATCATTACTCTATCCTTCATTTTTCCCTTACTAAATTAATTAGCTCGTCTCTACTGGCTGTAAATTCGCTCTGAATCCATTTTGTTTTTAAGAGATTAATCGCATTCCCAAGCTCCTTCCCGCTATATCCAAGAGGAGTAATATCTCTTCCTCTCAAGGGGAACAGAGGGCGCTCTAGCAATTGCAGCCTTTCATATAATTTATTAATACTCTCAAGATCAGATTCATTTTCATGCTTTATCACAGATGCGAAGATGGAATGCTGTATAAACCCCCGATCCTCCAGCCATATTTTCCTTAAACTATCCTCCATCATAGTGGAGTCATTTTGCAGATCAATCATACTCACGACCAGCTTTGCCTCCGCTTTGGAGAATTTGAGCTTAACTATCTGATTTAAAGAAAAGGCGCAATCCATAAATAAAATTGCGTAAATAACCAAAACATCTAACGAAACACCGAAAGATTTGGCCACCTCAAGAGCTTTAACATGCATTTGGTGATTATATGTTTTTACCGGAAAAGCCTGCTGCAGAATGCCAGACTCATACATTGCGTGCACTATCTCAGGAGCGCCATCCAATTGCAACAGCGAGTCTATCTCAGACTTAATCCGCTCGCCCGACAATATGCTGATCATATCTTTATGACGCACGCATGCGCTGAGCCCCTCTTGATCAATTTCTTTGGCATAGCGGCATGAGAACCTGAAAAAACGCAAAATTCGCAGATAATCCTCACCTATTCGCTGTTCAGGCTCTCCTATAAAAACCACCCTACCGGCTTTTAGATCTTTGATTCCGTCAAAATAATCATATATTTTCTCCTCAGAAGGGCAATAGCTGAGCGCATTAATCGTGAAATCCCGACGAGCCGCATCTTCTGCAAAATCCTTGGTATATTTCACCTTCGCCCTTCTGCCGTCACAAGAAATATCCCTGCGCAGAGTGGTTATTTCAAAAGTCTCACCACGAATCAGAGCCGTCACCGTTCCAAACTTTATGCCTGTTGGTATTACCCTAATATTATGAGCCTTTAATGCTTCTGTTACCTGCTCTGCAGGCAGATCTGTTGCAATATCTATGTCAGAACTCGGCACATCAAGCAACCCATCCCGAACAGCCCCGCCAACAATACGAGCCTTCCCCCCAAACGAGACAAGATGGTCTATGATTGTCCGAAAATTTTTAGAATTAATAGCCAGATGTTGATCAAGTATTTTCATGTATGATTATATTTATCTATTTTATCCAATTACCCCAAGCACAAACGGAACCAGCTCTACTTTTTTCTTTTAGACTATTCCATGGTTAACTGCATTACAAAATACAATAACCATAACCGGCGCACAATAACCGGCCTTATACCAGGAAATATTAAGCTAATTCCCCTTGAAGTTTCAACTGAGAACGGAGCTTTGATATAGCTCTCTGGCTCATGCCTGTAATAGAAGAAATGATCTTCGGGGCAAAGTTTTCCTTCAGCATACGAGCAACAGTTTTTTTGCGTTCTACTTCTACACCAATCTTCTCGCCCTTTTTCTCACCTCTCTCCTCGCCAATCGATATACCTTCTTCTCTGCCTTCTTCTCTGCCTTCGGCTAGGCCATCCTTCCAGCCCTCATCTCTGTAGCCATCTGCAATAGTTTTCATCACTTTTTCTCCGTTATTACCTATTTTATTTATTTGTTTCAGCATAAATGAAACCAGTTCGTCTTTTCTCTCTATTGGAASCTTMTCMTCAGTATACGACCAAAGTAGCTTTGTGTAAAATAATTCTTGCTCCTTGTCAAGCTTAATATGCTCCTSGAATTTCTTGAAACACTCCYTCCAAAGMTCAATCCCATTATCCCGCTTAATATTTTTCATGAAAAATTTGAACAATCCAAATTCTTTGTCAGCCAAGATTTCCTCGTCTGACATTGATTGTAAATCTATCAACTGACACTTACCAGCCATGATCTTTTCTGCCAGTTCTGAGTTCACAAATAAATCCCAAAAGCGCCTATAGGATGAATATTTCCTCTTTCCATTATACAGCACTAATGGCGCAATGATTGGTAGTGGTTCGTTTTTTGCAAGATACGGTTCCCATGCGGAAATAGCATATTTCCAAAGGCGAAACATCATTTTTTTGTCGTTTGAAGATTGATGTTCGCATAGGAATAATATAACATCGCCATCCTTTTTTTGGTTTTTGGTTTTTATTTTATAGACTATGTCTGACATGCTCTCTTTCAAGTCTTCGCTGACAAAAGTGTCCCTTTCGATTTCCAAATGGTCTAAATCTAGGAGTTTTTTTATGTCCTCAGGCAAATGCTTTTTCAAGATGCCGCGTGCGCTTGCTTCATTGCCAAAGATTGCCTTGAAGAGCTTGTCGTGAGGGCTCCGTTTTTTGTTGTTTTTAGATGTGGATTTAGGGCGGTCAGCAGGAGGTGTGGGCGTTTTAGTTGCCGTATTCTCTTCCGCTACTAAAGCCTCTTGCCCTACTACGAACTCTTCCCATATCACAGCTTCTTCAGTCTCTTTGATCTCTTCAATTACTTCAGTCATGATTTATTACAAAATCTTAAATTAATAGTTAACGTGTTAACAATTAGTGGGCGAAAATACCCTTGGTTAGCAACTAGTGCACGCATATTAACAAAAGTATCAAACATGTCAATGAGTTTAAGCAAAATAATTAAAGAAACTTTAGAAAACGATAATCCTGCTTGCAAAAATCGCAGGGAGATAGGAGGGGTTTAGTGCAGCTGACCCTAGCTAAATATAGGGGCTAGCTGTACTAAAAAAATACGGGATATTTTTAGACCCGCCAGCAAATATGCTTACAGCATCATTTCAAAGAAACAGGTGCGCGCGTGCGGTTCTGGTTTGCCGTGCATCACATAGCGATTAAAGAAATATGAAGTTAGCTCTGCAGCGGTTTTTTTCTCAATACTAGTTAGCTCCGCCTCTCCCCTGGCATCTTGCTTCAGGAAATTTGGCAATTTGAGTAATTTTTCTGCATAAGGTGCACCCACTTGTTTGGAAACGGCTTTCCCGGATTTTGGCGACACATAGTATAAATCCTTGCTCTCCCCTGTAACGGCGCAGCGGTTTAGCTGTAATTCATACCCAGCTTCGCTCAGGATTTTCAGTTCGAGTTTTATATAATCAGCAAAGGAAAATTCGTATTTCATCTTATCCATAAATTGCAAAAGATGGGGGAATAAATTATTATGTGGTTCTCTCTCGCAGAAGGATCTTTTCAACAAACTTACTATAGAATTAAAAGCATAGAGCTTGGTTTTATTCATTATAATGTGGGAATTATAGGATTTAATCAGCTCAGCCTTTGCAGACCCCACATGCTCGTGCAACCTGGCATTCCAAAAAAAATCGACTAGATTTCCAGGTCCCAGGCTATCCCCATGTTTTTTGGTATATTGTTTAAG
>NVVL01000043.1 GCA_002402195.1 Rickettsiales bacterium
TTTGGGCCTGTTGCTAGCATCGGTAGGGATTACATTGGTAGGTGGAAGTATTATGAATTCTTCCCACAAGGCCTCAAAGAAAACGGAGATACATCTTAGAGTTATTAGAGAGGATGTTGAAAGAGCCAATGCCAACGGACATGTGGTTAAGGGTTACGAGGACTTTTTGGCTAAAGTTGAGCGAAGAGTTCTCCGCGAGGAAGTTATTGGTTTCAAACCATATGTGAGCCAGCCGAATGATTCATGGGGAAGAATGATTATGTTTGAATACGACAAAAATAAAAATCAGCTCATAATACTTTCATACGGTAAAGACGGAGTTGAAGGCGGGGACGGAGAAGATGCCGACTTGAGTGAGGTTGTTCAGTTTTAGGCCGTCGCGCCCACGAGCGCGCTTTCCGCTGTCCCATGACAATGGGTGCAAAGTCAGATCCAAATGGGCAAAATCAAAAAAACACAGGAGTAGCAATCCAACTAGATTGCTACTCCAAGAAAACATGCATTCGGATGTCAATCTGAAAAACTTCAGAGCGTAAAAGTCGCGGCCGATTGGTTGAGTTTTGAACAAACTGGAGGCCTAAAGATCCGAGTGAAACGGCCGAATAACGGCCCTACAGTTCAAAAAATTCTCGTTATTCGACTTTTCCCCTCGAAAGTGAAATGAAACGGCCGATTAAAACATATAGTGGAGATCCGTCCGTCAAAAAATACAAAAAATTTCGACAGCAAGTTAAGTGAGTTAAGCGGCCTCTCCCAAAAGACATCAATAGGGCGACGGAGAGTCCACGTCTTGCGCCGCAATCTACCCATAGAGGTCAATGGTCATGTTGATGGTTTTATGTCCGAGAATGGCTTGTAGCTGATACATCTGTCCTCCCGATTTTAAATAGTTGAATGCAAACGAGTGCCGGAATGAATGAAACGTCCATTCCTTGCCGTTTGGATGCAATTTTTTGAATTTTTTCATGCATTTGTAAATGAGTGAATCGCCAAGTTTCGCCCCGGTTGGGTCTGGAATGGCAAAAGCTGAAGTGTGCGAGACAAGATGTATCGAAAACATCGTAGTAAGCTCGTCTGACATCCTTACAGAGCGGTCCTCGCCGTTTTTAGTCTCGTGTAGGTGAATCAGTCCCATAGAGAAATCAACGTCCTCACGTTTGAGCCTTGCGATCTCAGAGCGTCTAGCTCCGGTGTGTGCGAGTGCGACCATAAAAGGGTAAAGACAGGCTGAGTCCCAGATTTTAACCAGTTCAAGCAACCCATGCACCTCATCGACTGATAAAACGACGCGCTTTCTTTTTGGCGGTGACGGAGTGCCGAAGCCGACCAGTAAAAGAGGCGAGCTTGAGATAATATCCTCATCAACCAGAAAGTTGAAGAAATGCCCAAGCTCCGATTTTATGTGTTTGAGCGTTCTAGTGCTGTAGTCGTGCTTGGCTCGCAGCCCCTCAAACCAAAGACTCAACTCATTTTTGC
Organism: Rickettsiales bacterium; assembly: GCA_002402195.1. Classification (GTDB taxonomy): domain Bacteria; phylum Pseudomonadota; class Alphaproteobacteria; order Rickettsiales; family Rickettsiaceae; genus Megaera_A. Next base: position 1,477 of record NVVL01000043.1, read on the forward strand.
CGACCTCATTAACCGGGTATGCTCCGAAGTTGTCGAGAAATGAATTGAAACTGTTCATCCTCTCTTTGACTCGTGTTGCAGGGCATTTTTCAATGTGCAACTGCATGAGCTGCGCCACCGTCTGGTCATTGAAGGCGTGGACACCACGAGTTTGAAACTCACGCTCGATCTCTTCTCGGTAGTCTTTGGCTTCTTTTTTAGTCGGGAACTTTTTGCGCTTTCTTTTCTTAGTCTTGGGATGGATGAACGAGAGGATGTGGTGTCCGGTGTTTCGCCTGTATATTTTAATTTGTAAGTGTCTCATGTGCCTGTCTCCAGAAAAAATATTGTGGTCATGATTGCGGCCTACAAAGTTTGTGGTCCGTGGTCAAGTCGGTGATTTTTTAGGCTAAGTTTTTGGCGGGTGACTCGGAAAATGTCTCTATATCACAGTCTGTATTTTCAAAAATAGGATGGTATTACGTGGTTTCAGATACTTAGACGCTTAAACTATTGAATCGTGCATGAATCGATTCCAGCACGATTCGATATGGATTCAACTCCGATTCAAGTCATTGAAATAGTCCAAAAAAGCATCGGTTTGTAGAGTGAAGGTAAAAAAGGTCAATATCCCTGACTGACTGTTTTAGAAAAAAATCGTGTTAAGTAGTTTCAATATCTTACGGCGCTAAAACTGTTCCATAGCTGTTACAGGCGTAACAGCTATGGAACACCTATGTAACAGCAACGTGACGGCCTAATAAGAGCGTGAAAAGATGTTTTTTGTAGTTTGAAGCAAGTCATTATCTCGACACCAAAAAGGCAAAACGTAATCCCGCTGAAGGATCACTCTTCAACGACATAGACAGTGATCTTTTTAAGTTTTTGTTTGCCTTCGTGAGTAATTGGCGGTGCATGGCCAGGTGATGTCAAAAGCTGCTCAAGAGAAACGCCGAACACTTCGGCGATGCGGACCAAATAGTCGATGTTGGAAAGCCTCGCGTGTCCGTTCTTGAGTTTATTGATGTGGCCTTGCGATGCTCCGATTCTCTCGGCGAGTTCTCTTTCAGTGAGACCGTGCTGGCAGAGTAATTTTAGCAAGTTGTTGCTGAGGTTCTTTTGCAGTTCAGGCGCGGGTGGGTCGGGAGCGGCTTGCTTGTGCTGCTCGCTAGATCGATCTTCACAAGTGGGAAGAGTACCGTGGCTTGTCTTCTCATGCTTTGTGCGACTCACTTGATGCCTGTTATTACAGTGGTTAAATCATCCATCTGGCCGTGTGGCCTACAGGTTATAGTATTGCTGGTCAAAAGAATATCTTTTGTGGTTGAGATATTGTCGGCCGTGTCAGTGATGAGTATATGGTGATGGTCCCTACATACTAAGGGCGGAACAATCCTATAGGAGTAGCATAGTCATGTGGTCCGACTGGTATGTACTTAGCCATTTTGAAACAAGGACGAAATCAGTTTTTGATTTTGTCCTTGTTGAATCGCGCAGGCGACATCGAAACCGAGTATGAACACCATTACCTAAATACCGGGGGTGGATGACTCCACAGCGCCACCACCGTAGTGTCAGCTTTGGGGTATGGTTTGCAAAACTTGGTGCTGTTTGTTTTGCCTTGTGATTTCGTGGACTTACAACTCGCTCAAAAAAACCGCTCATTTTTAAACTGCTCTCGGTGTCGTGACTAGTGTGAGCAGGTTTGCTGTCACGCCTCACGCCGAAGAAAGATCCATTTTTATCGCTTCAAACTTTTCGGCAGCGAGTCTGCGTTGATGATTTTGAGAGTTAAATCCGCCAGCCGTTGAATCTCCAAAAGATTATTTTTGACGGTTAGTTCGTGACCATAAAGTAATTGGTCGACTGTTGTGCCGAGCGCGTCCGCGATGAAGGGTAGAAAGAAGTGAAATTTCTTACTACATTTTTTGCTGTGATTCAGCCAGTGCTCTAGCGTTTGCCGCCTCAGCTTTTGGTTTGATGCCTTGGAGACAACATCGCATAGTTGTTGATGACCCCAGTTCTTACGCTCAAGCGCCTTATTCAGCCGCATTTTAAAAGAGGGCGAGAGGGGCGGCATCAATCCCACGGCAGTTTTTTACCTGTCAAACTACGAGCCAGTTTTGAATAGCGTGGTTTAGGGTTTTGAACCTTTTCTTGTACCTCAGCTCTCAGCTACGCTCTAGGGTCAAAGCTCTGATTCCAAAAACCAATAGCGAGAAAGAGAGAAATGATCGCGTGAATAATGAGTTTTACCATGTAGCCTCCTGAATTTTTTGCTCATATATCAGGCCTACAGCAAAGTCGGCCGATCTGTGAAGGCCCTAAATTGAGATGGGCGAGGCCGTGTYAGAWTRYGATTTGATATATATCTTGACATATATCAAAAACAGTCTAATATARCGGAATGTGGACGGTTCGWTACTCTCGTCAGGCAGCCAAGGCGATTAAGGCAAARAARGGAACYAATAAGCTTTCCGATGAAGCCAGGGGTGCCTTAGATGCTCTTCATTTGGATTTAGAAGAAGATGGTCCAACTCAGAATACTTGGCCTCATTATTCGAAGCTTAAGAACCAGAAAAAGGGTTTAGATAAAAGGCATTGCCATTTGGTTCGTGGCAATCCGACTTATGTGGCTTGCTGGGAAGTCATAAACACTAAAAAGAAAGTTATGGAGGTTTATTATGCCGGCACACATGAAAAAGCACCTTACTAAGAATGATATAACGATTCTTGTCAGGGGAGAGGCTATCGAGTTGAAGGATTCGGTAAAATCATCTTTGGCAAATATCATTGGAGAGCTTGTCGGCGACGACTCGGTTTCTGCCAGTGAGGTTCATGGGGATTGGTTGAACAGCCCTAGAATGAGAGTTGCCAAATATTTGAAGGGTGTTCGTAATAAAGAAGGCCTCACTCAGGGCGACGTTTGTAAAAAGTTGGGAATACAGCAATCGAACTTGTCTAAAATGGAAAGCGGGGAGCGTTCAATTCCCCCCACTCTGGTTGGCAAGTTTTCCAAGCTCTACAAGGTTTCAGTAAAAAGACTTCAAGAGACGGAGCAAAAAAAGAAGAAAGCTAGCTAGCTCTCTAAAACACACTGAATGAGGGAGCTGATTTCCCGTAACGGCCGGATAACGGCCGCGCTATACAAAATGCTCTCGAAATTCCCCAAAATTTCCACTCTCACTGAGTAAAAAACAAATCGAATAAAATTCTAACGGCCTTAAAATCACTACATATTTTTTGAACGACCGCAAAGTCTCTGTTCTCTAGACGTTGCTATTATGATCCTCTCCGCTGACCCAAGACAATGTATATAAAATCAGACTCATATTGGTAAAATCAAAAAGTCTGTTAGTGTGCGCAAATGAATCGACGAAAAAGGTCCTACGACCACCGAATAAAGCAGCATATAGCCAGAACTCGAAATCCCCATCTGTTTCCAGATCTTAAAATCCCGGTATCAACAGCCAAAAACTGGATCAATCGAGGAGTTGGCGAGGTAGTGACTCACGAAATATATGATTTCACTAGGGAAGAGCTTGAACAAAATTATTTAGACCTCCAAATAAAAGTAAGATCTTTGGAATCACGGTTGGGCTTGCTTACCTCAGTGTTCAAAATTTTTGGTTTTACACTCCAGTATCAAAGGATAAAAGGAGAACAAAAAACA
>NVVL01000044.1 GCA_002402195.1 Rickettsiales bacterium
TTTAAGCAGTATATCGATTAATCTGGGTTCTTTACGGGTTTGACTTAGATTCTTGTCAATTCGGGAGCAACAGACTAAGCACAAAAAATATCTTTTGAAATGAATTCATCTTCTCATGTTCAATCATCAAACAATTCAAAATTCGCCGGCATAATTCTGAAAAACATGATCCGTGATTTCTGGTGCAATGTCCATGACCAAGAAAAGAAAGTAAGTAATCCCTACTCACCACTCCCAGGCAGTGAAAGAAGCATTAATCGAACATTTAAACGAGCAGTCATATTCGCTCAGAAACATTATCGTAAGCAAATCCCATAACCCCTCAGGGCCATTGTATCGCTGAAATAGTAGCTCAAGACTATCCTGATGTATGGGATGATTACCTTGAATTATTAGTAGAGAACCTGCAATCAGATGATTAGATCGTTCTGAATGGCTCTCTGCAAACATTGATATTCGTATTTGAAAAAACGGATGATCGAATGTCTCAATTTGTCTCAAATATTCTCCCTGCATTGTTCGGCGCTTTCACAGCCACTGACGCTAACGATAAAATCAGAGAAAAGGTGCTCATGAATGTGTATTTGTGTCTCCGCACCTTTGCCTGGGCTGACGGCGTGAATGATGAACTTGTTCACACTTGTTTTGATGACACTTTCAATACTTGGATGGCCTTGTTCATCCAAATTATTCAGTCTAATCCCAAATCTCTCTTTGATCTCAAACGGGTTTCGCTTAAATGTTTGACTGTGATATTTAGGGATTTTGTTAATTATTCGAAAGACTCAATTAATTTGATTCTGTAACCTGCATGGAAACTTTTGAGCATTCATCTTCCAATGTAAGTTTAATTGCTCATTGATCATAGATAGATACACGGAAGTCGTCGGATACGGATAAACAATATAACTTTCTGAAGATGAAAAATCAAACCTCTAAATCTCAGCTACAGAAGAAAGAGGCTTTGAATCAGATGACGAAGAAGACGAATATGGAGCAGAAGGCATGACAGTATAGCTGTTGGAGTTGCTAACAACACTGGTATCCAAATCAAGTGTGTAGGAAGTTGTTAAATAAGGATTGCTTCCACTGGTAACGACCGTGTCGTGCTACCTGATCATGACAAAACAACAAGAATAACAGTATATGGAGGAGCCTAATACATATGTAGCGGATCAAGATGATGAAATGAGCTTGAGATCAATCAGAAATGCATCATTGGATTTGATATCTTAATTGATTGAAAACTTTGATGATTTGTGTATTGAAGCAGTCCTCTACGTAGCCGAACGTTTCATAACCCAACAATCCGCCGGTCAAAGCTCATCAATAGAAGATCTAAACTTCGAAAACATAAACGTATTAGAATTTACATATGATAGTCCAAATGAAAAGCATTAATTAAAGAAAAAAGAAGTGGGTCTCTTATTAATAGGATCAATAGCAGAAGATATTTAAGTATTTAGACAGCATAAGATGGGATCAGCACAATTCAATATTAAAAACTTATTCACTCAAGTTATCTTGCCTGACTTATCTAATCCTAATTGTCCACATTTTATTAGAGGAAGATCGTTATGGACTTGTTCTGAACTAACTGAATTGATTGGGAAGGATGATGAGATTGCTTATTAAGTGTTTTCACATTCTGTTTTGGGACTTGCGTAAGAACACTTTTTGCCTGTTAGGTTGTCTTCATGTAAATCTCTTGTTAGATATGCTAAGAAAGTCAACCTCTCAACTTTATCTGATTTCCAATCAACATTGAAGCAAATTCTTGAAAATCTACTCAATCTTATTGACTGCACCAACTAAGATACAATTCATATGCCTATTGAAGCGATGATTGATATTTCAAAAATAGATGAAGATTCAGTATCTCACATAGCAGAAATAGCCCTCCCGAAACTAATGTCTCTATTCTAGCAATTTCACAACGATCCATTAGTGGGATAAGATTTGATTGACTTGTTCAGATTATGGAGTGGGTTTACGAAATGTTTAGATATCATGATTGCTATGTTTACTCCCTTCATTGTTGAAATCATTAAGAACTATCATTTTAGTACGAAAGGAGGTGTTGTTGTTGATAAAGCTGTTGTGGATTCTTCTATTTTGTAGCACGTTTTAGAAATCCTCTGTCAAATGTTAAAAAAGACATCTGAAGATTCCCAGTAACATCAAAGACTCCTCGACATCCTCCCCCTCCTAATCGATGTTGGTCTAGACAGTGAAGACACTTATCTCCTCCTCTACACAATCTCCACAATGAGAACCTTCATATCATTCGCTCATAAGCAGATCTCAGCTAGAGGATACACGAATAGAATTATTGAATTGAGTAAGAAGATGCTTTTGCCTACTACGAATGAATCAACAGCAGTATTCTTGGGTAACTTTATCATTTAGATATTTGTTAACGTAAGTTTAAAAAATGATCATGAATTTTAGCTTTCTCCTAAGATCGATACCGACGTCCTCATGTCCGTGATAACGAAGATCCTCAAATCAAGAATGCCATCCATTGTACAGTCGTTAGCGCTTGTTTTCGCAAGATTGATTCATACAAATCCAACAGAAATTTTCAGCTTTTTAAGCTCAACTTCAATTGAAAATAGAATTTCGCTTAAGATTGTGCTTGATAAATGGCTGCTCCATCAACCACTCTTTAGAGGAAGCTACGCTAAAGCTGTTACACTCTCAGCTCTGCTGAACATGTTTCTGAGCAGGGATCATAGAATTGAGAATTTAATGGTGATTGGGTATAACCCATCTCATACAAACATTAATTCAGGTTAGTTTTATAATGTTAAATTAAAAGAGGTGAGTGCGCCATTCAAGATCCTCTCGGTTTTACTACGCTTCCTAGATCTAAATGATGCACCCAAACCAAGTGGAGACATGCGTGAATTCAGAATGAAACGCGACTTCGAAGACGAAAGACTGGACACAATGGGTGAAGACGATAACGAAGAAGACTACGGAGACGAGGATGCAGGTGGACAAGACGAGATGCAGATGTAGGACACTGTTGATGTTGATCTTGGTGATGTTGAGGAGGAAGAAGAAGAATGCAAATTTGAAGCAGGGTTCACTAAAGGATCATCTCAAGACAGAGGGCTTGCTGATCTTGAGACTGGTAGTGAGGTGTATTTATCTGAGATGCTTGTAAGTTTAGAGAATTTATTAAAAAGGACTTTGAATTCGAAGACTATGATGAGAATGAGGAGCATAATGAGGAGGATTTGACGAGATTGAATGACTCCTATGCTGATATCAATATCAAGGAACATTTGGGAGAGAAGTTGTTTGAGTTTTATCAGGGAAACAAGGACTATGTCAGATACTGCGTGAAGCAACTCCCAAAGGAAGACCAAGATATCGCGAAGAGACTGATCTTCGCTAAAGAATGAAGACTCAATAAAAATTTATGATGAATCAATAATGATGTTAATCACTTTTCTGCTGCTTCAGCCATCTTCCTTCCTTGATCTTGGGCTTGTTTCAGGTCACCAACCATGTAGAAGGCGGCTTCTGGGTAGTCATCGCCACCTCCTTCCAACAGGGAGATAAAGCCTTCTTTGGTATCTGTTAATTCTACGAACACTCCTGGCTTTCCTGAAAAGATCTCAGACATGAAGAATGGTTGAGATAAGAATCTCTGCACCTTTCTTGCTCTTGCGACTGTCAATTTATCGTCTTCTGACAATTCATCAATTCCCAAAATAGCAATAATATCTTGGAGGGATTTGTAATCTTGGAGCAATTTCTGCACTCCTCTAGCAATGTCATAATGCTCTTGTCCGACCTTTGAGGGGTCAAGCATTCTTGAGTTTGAATCTAGGGGATCCACAGCTGGATAAATTCCCAATTCTGTCAACGCTCTTGACAACACAGTCTGGGCATCTAAATGAGCGAAAGTTGTGGCAGGTGCGGGATCGGTCAAATCATCAGCAGGTACGTACACAGCTTGCACTGAGGTAATTGATCCTTTCTTTGTTGTTGTAATTCTCTCTTGAAGAGCTCCCAAATCAGTTGCAAGTGTTGGTTGATATCCGACAGCGGAAGGGATTCTACCTAACAAGGCAGACACTTCAGAACAGGCTTGTGTAAATCTGAAAATATTATCAACGAAAAGTAGCACATCTTGACCTTCCTCATCTCTGAAATATTCAGCAATGGCCAATCCAGTCAATCCAACTCTAGCTCTGGCACCTGGTGGTTCATTCATCTGCCCGTACACAAGAGCGGCCTTTGATTTATTTCCTACCGGATCGATCACACCAGAGTCAATCATTTCATAATACAGATCATTGCCTTCTCTTGTTCTCTCTCCCACTCCAGCGAAGACAGAGTAACCTCCATGCTTCTTAGCAACATTGTTAATCAGCTCCATGATAAGCACTGTCTTTCCGACTCCAGCACCACCAAAGAGTCCAATCTTTCCTCCTCTTTGATAAGGAGCCAACAGATCAACAACCTTGATACCTGTAATCAAAATCTCATCTCCTGAACCTTGTTCATCAAACGGTGGGGCTTCTCTATGGATTGGCAATTTCATTTTAGCGTTGACTGGGCCCTTCTCATCGATTGGCTCACCGATAACATTCAGGATTCTTCCCAGACATTCTGGTCCTACGGGCACCATGATGGGGCCTTCTGTGTCACGGACTCCTTAGCCACGGACAAGACCTTCAGTGGAATCTAAAGCAATAGTTCTGACAGTGTTTCCTCCCAAATGTTGGGCTACTTCCAGCACTAAACGATAGTCACAATCTTCAACTTCAAGTGCATTAAGAATTGGTGGTAAGTTTCCGTCAAACTGAACATCAACAACGGCTCCAATCACTTGAGATACTCTTCCAACACCGGGGCCACTTGTGCTGCAGAAGGTTCCTTCCAGTCATACTCTTTCACTTACTTTTCGCAAGATGTCTTGCAGCTGTAAACATTTAGATATTTAGAATAAAAAATTATAATTAATTCGGTATTTAATTCATCTAATCTGTCTACCATCTCAAGGGCAGACCTCACTGCTAACTTTTCGTGATTTTCCACATTCACTGGT
>NVVL01000045.1 GCA_002402195.1 Rickettsiales bacterium
AGGATTCATTGCATCTGGCATTGTTGGCTTGTTCAGATTTCCTGATTTTTATACTAAAATACATGCAGCCGGGGTCATTGAGGTTTGCGGGCTGCCGTTCTGCTTTATTGGCCTGGCGCTTATGCAAAGTGACTATACTAGCACGTTCAAACTGGTTGCTATTGCCGCTTTAATCTTCCTGCTAAACCCGGTCTCCACCTATGCTCTTGCAAGGGCAGCGATGCCGGTCAAATTGGACGAAAAAGGGAGAGTTAAATAAAATGGCTGAGTTTTTCGAGCTTCCTTTTAAACTGGATTTTATGATGAGCGAGATACTTCTTGTGATCTCCTCTATCGTTGTGCTCGCTACTTGCATCAAGTTGATCAGCAGCAGGAATATGCTAGAATCTATCATCATAATGTCCGTATTCAGCCTTTTTATCAGCATATGCTACCTATTAATGGATGCGCCAGACGTTGCGATGACAGAAACAGCCCTTGGCGCTTGTCTTTCCAGCTGCGTGCTTATTAATGTGACAAATATCGTGGGTGAAAATGCTGGGAATCCGCCGCAAAAAATGAGGATAATTCTCTCTGCCCTGCTTTGCGCTGCCTTTATTGCTTGCCTTACTCTTGCAGCGATCGATCTTCCTGAATTTGGCATAGCGGACTCTCCGCTGCAAACTCATTTGACGGCACATTATATGGAAAATACGAAAAAGGACATCGCCATCCCGTCTGTTGTTGCGGCGGTGCTTGCAAGCTATCGCGGATTCGACACTCTGGGCGAAACTGTTGTGATTCTGATTGCCGGTCTTGCTGTTTTGGTGATTACTACGCGCAGGAGGAAGAAGAATGCTTAAAGAATTTAAAAATTTAAGAGTAATAATAGCGTTTATAATTCCTTATATTCTCTTATATTCGGTATATATTCAGCTTAATGGCGAAATATCACCCGGCGGAGGCTTTCAAGCTGGAGTGATCTTCGGCAGCGGAATTATTGCTTTTGACATGGTTTTTGGTAAAAAAGCCCTAGCCATGCATTTTTCCACAACCGGGCTGACTTTATGCGCTATTTTGGGAGTATTCATCTATGCAGGAACGGGAGTTGTTTCCTTGATATTTAATGATAATTACCTGAATTATAACGCTATTGCTAATGTTATTGGTAATGGTGTTACTGTTGGTAATGGTATTGGTGATACTGTTGGTAACACCCTTGCACAAGGGAATATCGTAGGTCAGCATATTGGTATATTTTCGATCGAGCTGGGTGTTGGCCTGACTGTTGCTGCTGTTATGAGTTTAATATATTCGTTATTGAGGGAAGATGCATAATTTAACAACCGAGGAAAAATGCATAATTTAATATATTTCTTTGCAGTAATCATCCTGACTAGCGGCTTGTTCATTATGCTCACTAGTGATAATTACATACGCAAAATAATCGGACTTGCGATATTCCAAAGCTCTGTTTTGATATTCTACATAGCGCTCGGCAAATCTGCCCAAGGAATAGTTCCGATCGATATATGCGAGAAGACCAGCTCATGCCTGCATGTTTTCTCAAGCCCCTTGCCGCATGTATTGATGCTAACTGCGATTGTTGTCGGCTTTGCGACTATGGCTGTTGGGCTTGCTTTAATAATGCAAATTCATACAGAATATGGCACCATCCTGGAGAGCAAAGTTACTCAGCATGAGGAGGATATTTAAGGGATGATCATAGCGACTCACATACCAGCATTGCAGATTCTGATACCATTATTTGCTGCTCTATTTGCAGCCCTAACCTATAACAGGTTTGCCGCCTGGATGATTGCGACAATCAGCGCGGCGCTAGGGTTTGCGCTCTCTATTTACGCCATGCCATTTGCCCATGAGGGAATGAGCTATGCATTTGGGGGCTGGAATGCTCCGATTGGTATTGAATATAGGCTAGATTCCCTGAGTCAGCCAATCATCGTGTTTATAAACGCAATTTTGCTGCTATTTTTAGCCTTCGGACGGGAGCTGATCGACTCTAGCATTACTGAATATATTGAGAAAAAGCATCAGCATCTATTCTATGCGATATTGCTGTTTGCGCATTTTGGCTATCTTGGGGTGATCAGCACTAATGATTTATTCAATATTTATGTTTTCATAGAGATCTCCTCCCTTGCAACATATGTGCTTATGTCCAAAGGCAGGACTCCTCGAGCGCTGGTTGGTGCGTTCGATTATCTGATCCTTGGCACGATCGGTGCGACATTAATCCTGATTAGCATCGGATTCTTTTTGGCTATGACTGGAAGTTTGAATATCACGGATGTTGCAAATATACTCAGCAAGAAAGCAGCCTCTCCGCTGATTACCATCGCGATATTATTCTTTTTAACTGGTGCTATTTTGAAAATGGCCTTCTTCCCCATGCATTTTTGGATGAGACGGGCATATTCTTCGGCGGCGCCTTTTATGCTGACATATCTTGCCACTATTTCCAGCATTTTTGGGGTATATTTGATATTACGCTTTGTGCATTTCACCGTTGAGCAGCAAAATATTCAAGAAATGCTCAGCCAGATTCTTCGCCCCATAGCTATTGGAACGATTATCATTTGCACATTGCTTGCGCTTAAGGCGCGCAATTTTAAGGATATTGTGGTTTATTCCACAGCGGCGCAGATTGGTTATATATTCATGCTAATCACTATTGAGCCTGCCAAGCATTTATTGTTCCAATTTTTAATTCTTGACGCTTTGAGCAAAGTGGCACTTTTTACGATTATCGCACATATACAAAATAAGAGTGATAGCTTAAATCTGGAGAGTTTTGCCTCTATTGAAGGGGCTGGATTCTTCAAATTCCTCGTCGCTCTTGCCTTGATGTTTAGCGCCGGACTACCTATGGCTAGTACCTTTATCGTAAAAATTCAAATATTTGATTTGCTAGCTAGAAATCATATGATACTCGAATTCGTGACTGTTATTTTAGGATCCGTTTTTGCTCTGCATTATCATTTCAAACTGGCAAAAGCAGTGTTTTTTGGTTCAAAATCGAAACACACTATACAAATCAAAACAAAATCATACGGTCTGGCTTTTATAGTTTTAATTCAGATTTTAACCATAATATACATCCATGATTTAGCGAGTTTTGCACTAAATACAGAATCATTTATACAGAAAATTGCAACTATATGACACAATTTATAACGCCAGAATTTTTAGTAATCGGAGCGCTGCTTGTCGGCATGATGAATCTGTTTACTCCATTCATCAGCAAAGAGGACAGCCCTGTTCGGAGCCTGTTTTTGATTTCTGTGAGCGTGATTTTCCTGATCAATATATTATTGCTTGATTATCTATTCCTAAGCGGAATCGAAGTTAATTTCACCTTATTTGAGTTTGGAAAATACACCATAGCCCTGCACCTAGAACCCCTGGGAATGATATTCCTCACCTTGCTTTCTGTGCTATGGATATGCGCTTTGCTCTATACTATTAAATTTCTCGCAATCAATGAGATTGAAAACAGCGACCGATTTTTATTCTTCGTCAATTGCTGCGTCCTGACCGGTAGTATAGTTGCTCTATCTGCCAATTTATTTACTATGTTCGCAGGCTACGAGATTCTCACATTATGCACAATTCCTTTGATCGCACATAAAAGAAGCCAGGCGGTCTCGGATGGATTATTTAAATATCTCAAAATTCTCATGACTACAGGCTTGCTTTTATTCCTGCCGGCTATCATCGTTATCTATAGCTCTATAGGGCACGGTAATTTTACCTATGGCGGTTTTATTGCGGGCCATTTTTCGGATGCGAATGCTATTATTTTGCTATTATTATTTATTTTTGGCATTTCCAAAGCTGCTATATACCCTTTTCACAGTTGGCTACCTGCTGCGATGGTCGCCTCCTATCCGGTGAGCGCTTTGCTTCATGCTGTTGTGGTGGTTAAGACTGGGTTATTTTGTATATATAAGATATTAGCCTATGTGTTTGGCCTGGCTTATTTGCAAACTCTTTTTGCGGATTATAACTGGCTTGTATTACTACCAATATTCACGATTATCTATAGCTCCCTGCAGGCGATCAGATATACTGAGTTAAAGATGATTCTTGCCTATTCCACAATTAATCAGCTAAGCATCGCTCTGCTCAGCGCATTCTTGCTTACACCAAAAGGGCTAATGGCCGCTGTGATTCATATGGTTTCTCACTCTTTCACTAAGATCTGCATGTTTTACGCTGCTGGGAATATGTATAGCGTTAAAAATTCATATAATATACAAGAGCTTGTTGGCATCAAAAACACTATGCCGAAAACCAGTTTCGTTATGTTGATAGCCGGACTGTCCCTTATTGGCATGCCTCCATTTGCAGGGTTTATCAGTAAATTCTACATCATGATGGCAGCCGCTGAGCAAGAAAACCTGCTAGTTATGCTTATTCTCCTTGTCAGCACCGCGTTTTCTGCTTTGTATGTAATAAAGATTATTATCTTTATCTATAGACCAACTAATGATGAGTTTATTCTACATTTAAAGCTCAAGCCCTATTTTAATGAACCAATTTCCCATAGGAGTTCTAAAAGGATAATTAGCAGCAAACATAAAGCTGAAAAGCATCTGCCTACCTTTATGATTCTGAGTATTGCACTATGTCTTTCTGGAGTGGTTGGATTTTTTCTGATTCAACAGGCGATAATTAAATTTTTGATGTTTCTTTAAAATATAAGAAGAAATATAAGGAGAATATGTAAGGAAAATATGATTTATCATCCAACCATAATAATATTAACATCAATACTCGTTTTGATTTTATCTTACCGGAAGGAAAAACTATTCGCCTCCGCTTCGTTGATAATGCCCATCATTGCTGCGATTACTCTATATACTATGCCTACCCAGAGCGGATTTGAATTCTTTAATCTAAATTTGGTATGCGAGGGCACTCCTTATAATAAGCTCATTGGTTTTGCCTTTCTCTTAGTGTTGTTTTCTGCCAATCTTTATGCGCTCGGGCAAAAGAAAAAGCTAGAATTAATGCTAGGAAGCGCCTATGCAGCCTCCACATTATGCGCCCTTTTTGCGGGTGATTTTATCTCTATGTTTGTCGGCATCGAGCTGATGATGATATTTTCTGCTGCTATTATTTTCATTGGCGGGCGGCGCAAAAGCCTCAGATCTGCCAAGAAATATTTCCTGACCCATCTGATGAGCAGCAATATGATCGTCATCGGGATTGTCCATATCATCACCAAAGAAGAGAGCATAGCCTTAATACCAGTAGTGGATTTACTAACCAGTCCTAAACACTCCCACGCAATGATCATTATTATGCTAACGGGTATGCTCATCAATATAGCAGCTTTTCCCTTTAGTGGTTGGATGGTGAATTACTATCCCAAAGCCTCCCCTGCTGGGTTTTTATATTTAATATCCTTCACTACTAAGCTTTCTATCATGCTGCTGATCAAGCTATTTACTGGCTATGAGTCATTGAAATATATTGCGGCGATAATGATAATATACGCATCCATTAAAGCTGTGTTTGAAGACCGTCTGCAGAGCCTACTTTGTTATTTATCCATCATGGCTATGGGCCTAATGCTACTTGGTATCAGCCATGGCAGCCCGCTGGCTATACTTGCTACAGTTAGTTATTTATTCATTCATATTATATATAAAGCTCTGCTCAGCATTTCTATTTCGAGCATAATTGACCATACAGGGATTAAGAAATGTCATGATTTACAAAGGATAAATTGCAAACTCACTTTCTTTGCGATAATCACTGGTATTGCGATAATGATCAATATTCCAATTCTTTCTTCCTTTTACGTAAAATCCACTATATCGCATTTATATGAGGGAACTATATTTTATAATTTAACAATATTCCTCACAGCCATGACGATCATCACCATACCGTGGAAGAAATATTTACATGCTAAAGAGTCCATGGATATTAATTTGAATAAGCATGCAAGTCTCAGCATTCTGTTTATGTTGATAGTGGCTCTAATAGTTGGAATATCCGCAAGCACCATGCCTATCATCGGGCAACTAGACAATTTTCGAGAATTATTATTATTCAGTCAGGATACTCTAAACCAAGGAATTATTATCATTGCTGCGCTCTTTGTTACTCTGATCTATGCTTTACCTCGGAAGAAAACATACCCGATTAATCTTACCGAATATCTGGGGGATGTATTCTTTTACTGCTATTGGCGTTTGCTAAAAAACAGATCTAAAGAGGACTCCTCAAAAGAACCATGGATGATTCATAGTTTAGAGAGGCAAATCACCTCAAAAATAAACGCAATCCATAACCAGCAAACAGCCATCTTCATTGTGTTTGCCGGGTTTGTTATTTTGCTTGGGGCAAGTCTGGCCCTGAGTTAGTAAAATAATTGTATAATAAAATGGTTACGGTACAGATTATAGCAACTATAATAAAATTAGGTGGAATTAATGTTAGCAAAGGCTAAAGTATCTAAAGTTAGAAAAACACTACATCTGCATAATGGTGACAAAGTATCTATAAAATACTCTGATTCAGAGCTTGTAGTTTCTACTTTTCATTCTAATGTTGAAAAAGCTAGAAATATTCTAAAAAATTATAAAGAGATAGATTTTCAGCAAGAACTCAAAATTATGAGAAAAAAAGAAGCTGGTTACTAAGAAACTACGTGCGCAGGCCTAAAATACTCAATTCTGCTTTTTACTTAAACATATGACTTATGCTCGCTTTAACCTTAGCCCCGCCAGCGCTCTAGCTCGCCTGGGCTTTAGCCTTGGTAAATAAATCGAAGAAATTTTGCGTGGTTTGCAAAGAAACCTCCTCCAAACTCACTCCTTTTAAATCTGCAATAAATTCGGCAACATATCTGGTATATGAGGGCTCGTTGGTTTTTCCGCGTTTTGGAACTGGGGCTAAGTACGGAGAATCCGTTTCGACCAAAATCCTATCCAGGGGGATGTATTCAATAGCTTCGCGAATTGCCTCTGCGTTTTTAAAGGTCACAATCCCAGAGATCGAGATGTAAACTCCAAGATCAAGCATTGCCTTGGCAAACTCCTTCGATGCCGTAAAACAATGTATCAACCCAGGAAATTCCTGATGCTTTTTCCCAGCAGTGACGATATCGATCGTATCTTGTTCTGCGTCGCGAGTATGGATTATCACAGGCAGTTTGTTTTCTTGCGATGCTATAATATGCTGCTCAAATGAGGCTTGCTGCAGAGCATGATGACCTGGCTCTTTATTATAAAAATAGTCAAGCCCAGTCTCCCCCAGCCCTATCACTTTCTCATCTCTAGCAAGGTTAACTAGCTCTTTAGCATCCGCAGCCCCCTCCACCTCGCTTGGATGAATACCGACTGAGGCAAAAACATTATCGTATTTTTTCGCTATTTTCAGAATATTCTCAAAATTATCAAGCCTGGTGCAGATAGTCTGCAGATATTTCACTCCAGCCTCCCCTGCCCTTGCGACTATTGCATCTATATCGTCATGTTCGCTCAGCATGTCAAGGTGACAATGCGAATCTACTATTATCATCTTTCTAACCTCGGAAATATTGGAGTTGGTTCTTTTATGGAAGCCCCAGCGCTAAGAGCAAATTCCATAGTCAAATTAGCATTCATGCGTGCATCTTCCGGAATATTCAGCTGATCCAGCATTTTTTTCGCAGAATCCGGGGTGAATGGCTGCATCATGATTGCTATATAGCGCAGCACCTCCAGCAATAAATATAGTACTTTCTTCATTTTTTCCGGATCTGTTTTGCGCAATGCCCACGGAGCTTCTTTATCGATATAAATATTCGCCGCCTCTGTGATGTGAATAATATTGCTCAAAACTTTATTAATATCAAACTTCTCCATATAGCCCGCATTAGCGCTAACTATAGATAATATTTCCTTAAATAAATCAGTTTCATAAACTTCTGTAACATAAGCCTCATCCACATCAGGGATTTTGGCATCGCAGTTTTTATACACAAATGCGCTCGTCCGCTGCAGCAAGTTCCCGATCTTATTCGAAAGCTCACTATTACTACGCAAGACCAGGTTTTCCTTAGAAAAATTCCCATCATTACCAAAATTCACCTCACGCATCAGGAAATACCTCACCTGATCCAGCCCAAACTCATCAACCAAACCAAACGGGTCGATAACATTCCCGAGTGATTTTGATATTTTCTGTCCATCATTCGTCCACCAACCATGGGATATGATAGATTTTGGCAACTCAAGCCCAGCCGCCATCAAAAAAGCCGGCCAATATACGGCGTGGAATCTCAAAATATCCTTACCCACAACATGAGCCGCAGCTGGCCAATAATCTGCGAAATCTCCATCTGCTGAAGGATATCCAAGGGCTGATATATAATTCACCAAAGCATCGACCCAAACATAGATCACATGCGCAGGATCTCCAGGCACAGGGATGCCCCATTTGAAGCTTGATCTGGAAACTGAAAGATCATGCAGACCGCCACTGACAAAGCTTATCACCTCATTACGCCTTGAATTTGGCCAAATAAATTCTGGATTTTCTTCGTAATATGCAAGTAATTTATCCTGCCATTTAGATAGAGCAAAGAAATAGCTAGGCTCCTCCACCCATTCAACTGTAGCCCCGGTTGGAGCCAGGCCATCTTCGGTCAGTTCGCTTTCTGCGTAATATGCCTCGTCTCTGACGGAATACCAACCTTCATATTTACCAAGATATATGGCTCCATTCTCTTCAAGCTTTTTCCAAAAAGCCAAAACAGATTTCTTATGTTTTTCCTCGGTTGTTCTGATGAAATCATCATTAGACACTCCCAAAACCCCCATCATATCCCGGAAGCGTGCCGAGTTTTTGTCGGTAAATTCCTGGGGGGCGACTCCGGCTTTTAAGGCGGAAGCTTCCACCTTTTGACCATGTTCATCCGTACCGGTCAGGAACTTCACATGGAGCCCCTCAAGACGCATAAACCTCGCCACCACATCGCATGCAAGGCTAGTATATGCATGACCGATATGAGGGACATCATTTACATAAAATATTGGGGTAGTGATATAGAAATTCTTAGAAGACATAACGTTCTGTGCTCATAATTTGGATTGAATGATCGAGGGTATTATAGCAGCATGATGGTTTTGTTCCAAGTAGTAGTTTTAGAAATTTGGACCGGCCAGCCATGTCTGGCTGCATTAAAAACACTAGACACCTTAGAAGCAATGCTTGCAGGCCTAAAATATAGAGTGCTTTAGGCTTGCCCTCAAGTAGTTTTCTAAGCTTTAATGCGCCATCCTTTGTCGATCAATCTAATAAGCACTACATACATTATTATATTTGAGGCTATTAAAAACGATATGCCAGCTGTGATATTGCCATCTGCATGGTTTGTGATGCAATATCTGAACCCGTCAATTATGTAGAAAAATGGGTTTAGTAAATTGATTTGCTGGAAGATAAACGGCAAAGCTTTAACGGAATAGAATGTCCCAGATAAAAATGAAAGCGGAGTGATTATATAGCTCGTTACTGCTGAGAATTGGTCAAATGAGTTTGATATCATGCCAGTTAATATTCCAAGCATACCAAGCAATGTGCATGATGCGAGCACATAAAAAACTAATAATACTGGGTGGTGCAAACTATATTCTATGAATGGTGCAAGAGCAAGCGTCACAGCAATTCCCACCGCAACCCCGCGCAGCACAGCCCCCATCGTGAATGCGATTAGAATTTCTACGCTTCCAAGCGGGGGAAGCAGGATATCCGAGATATAGCCCAGAACCTTGCTCATGACAAAAGATGAGGAACTATTGGCAAAAGCATTTTGAATAATACTCATAGCAATCAGCCCGTACCCCATGAAATTAATAAACTTAATTCCTGAAATATCCGGTCTATTTTGGCCTATTGCAAGAACAAATACTGACAAAAATATCAAGGACGAGACTACCGGCGTGAGTATGGTTTGATTATAAACTCTGCAGAATCTCTTGACCTCGCGCAGGGTGAGGCTATAGGCGCCATACCAGTTGATTTTTTCCATAAGACTTGGTTTAAATTATTGGGTATAAATTATTTTGTATAAATTTTACTCAAACCATGATATATTTCGCAAGAATTTTTAGCAACCATTTTTAAATAAAATTATAATTAAGTCATGCTTAAAAAGCTATTTATAAAAACATATGGCTGTCAGATGAATGTCTATGATTCAATCAAAATGCAAGAGATTTTGGCTCCGTTTGGTTTTGAATCCACCGAAGATATGAACGAAGCTGATATGGTTATTCTCAACACATGTCACATCAGAGAAAAAGCGGCTGAGAAAGTATATTCCGAGCTTGGCAGGGTTAAAAAAATCAAGGATGCAAGAAAAACCCAAGGGCTTAGCGATATGATCATCGTAGTTGCCGGGTGCGTCGGGCAGGCTGAAGGGGATGAGATTTTCCGGCGGGCACATTATGTAGACATAGTTGTGGGGCCTCAATCATATCATACATTACCAGACTTGCTTGCAAAGCTAGCGAGATCCGAAAAGCGCCTTATCGACCTGGATTTTGTCGAAGAAGCGAAATTTGACAATTTACCACAAAACTACCAAGGCCAAGGGGCAAGTGCATTTGTCTCCATTCAAGAAGGATGTGACAAATTCTGCACATATTGCGTTGTGCCATACACTAGAGGCGCTGAATTCTCGCGCAATGTAGAGGAGATCTACCGCGAATCGATGGTCGTTGCAAGCAAGGGAGCAAAGGAAGTCCATCTGCTTGGACAAAATGTGAATGCATATCATGGCAAAACTCATGAGGGGAAGCGCCACTCTATTGCTGATTTGATCCGTCATATTGCTACGCTTTCTGACATTGAGAGAATAAGATATACCACCTCGCATCCAAGCGATATGACAGACGATCTAATCGCTCTGCATGGTTTGGAGCCTAAATTAATGCCATTTCTGCATTTGCCGGTTCAATCTGGGTCAAATAAAGTCTTAAAGGGCATGAACAGGAAGCATAGTATAGAAGAATATCTCTCTATTATAGATAAATTAAGGGTCGCAAGGCCGGATATCGTAATGTCATCTGACTTTATAGTAGGCTTCCCCGGCGAGAGCGATGAGGATTTTGCAGATACGCTTGATTTGGTAAAAAAAGTTCAATATGGGCAGTGCTATTCGTTTAAATATAGTCCGAGACCAGGAACGCCCGCGGCCACCATGGAGCAAATACCAGAAGAGATCAAAACAGAAAGGCTGGCGATATTGCAAAAAGAACTAAGCAGGCAGCAATTTGAGTTTAATGAAAGCTGCATTGGCAGGATATTACCGGTCTTATTTGAGAAGAATGGTAAATTTGACAATCATATTGTGGGTAAAACGCCTTATATGCAGTCTGCATACATAGAAAATGCAGATAAAAGCTTGATCGGACGGGTAGTTGATGTAAAAATCACTAAGGGGCTGGCAATAAGTGTTACAGGTGAGCTGGTTAAAAACTGAGTATAAGCAAAACTGAGCAAAACGAAACTAAGATATGCTAAGCTAAGCAAAACTAAGATAAGGCAAAACGAAACTAAGACAAGACAAGTTAAATTATAAATATATTTATATTTCATGCTATTAAGATTGCTCATTTTCTGCTCAAAGCTCGCTCTGTTTTTCGGCGCGATTGGTGTTGTCGTTGCAGGATATGTGATCTATTATTATAGCCGCGATCTTCCTGACTATTCACAGCTCAAACTATACCACCCCCCATCTATTACTAGGATGTATTCATCTGATGGCAAATTGATCGAGGAATATGCGCGCGAACATAGGGTATTCGTACCCATCACCTCCATCCCAAAGCCACTGATTGAGGCCTTTATTGCGGCAGAAGATAAGAATTTTTACCATCATTCCGGAGTGGATTTTGTCAGTATCCTCAGGGCTGCGATCACAAACGTCTCGCATATTCTGAATAAAAGACGCGTTGAGGGCGGTTCCACGATCACTCAGCAAGTGGTGAAGACGTTTTTGCTTAGCTCAGAAAGGTCACTTGAGCGCAAAATAAAGGAGGCAATATTATCCTATATGATGTCTCAACTCTTCACTAAAGATGAGGTGATGGAGCTATATCTGAATCAGATTTATCTCGGCAAGGGGGCTTACGGGGTTGCTCTTGGCGCGCTTAATTATTTCAATAAATCAATCGAGGAACTCACTCTGAACGAAGCGGCTGTGCTTGCGTCACTGCCAAAAGCTCCATCGAAATTTAATCCTGCGGTCAATTATAAGCGTGCTTTTGTAAGAAAAAACTATGTTTTGGGCCGGATGTTTGATGATGGCTATATCACAGAAGAACAAGCAAGAGAGGCAATAGCGCAGCCGATTACACTTGCCAAATTCAACAAGGTCACAACGATCGATGCGGATTATTATGCAGCAAGAGTGCGCGAGGAAGTCATCAATATGTTTGGGAAGGAGTATTTTTACACTGCCGGATTGACCATCATGACATGCGTGGACTCCAACATCCAAAAACATGCAGCAAGGGCTCTCCGAGCTGGGATTAAAAGATATGATACAAAGCGTGGCTATAGGGGCGCTATTAAGAATATAGATTTAATTAATTGGCAAGATGACCTCCGCGCGATGCCCATTCCAATTGGTCTTCGTCACTATAAACTCGCTGTAGTGCTTGGGGTGACAGATGTTGCTGCAAAGGTGGGCTTGCGGGATGGGTCGCTGAAGACTTTACGCATCAGGGATATGAAATGGGCAAAGACTGGTCTTGCCTCTGTCCGCGAGCTGTTGAAATCTGGTGACATTATCGCAGTTGAGCGGAAGGGGAAAAAATATATCCTGCAGCAGATCCCCGAAGTAAATGGCGGGATTATGGTTGTGGATCATAGAACAGGACGAGTCCTTGCAGCAGAAGGTGGGTATGATTTTGGCTTTAGTAAATTTGATAGAACAACCCAAGCGAACCGTCAACCTGGTTCATTGATAAAACCATTTGTATATCTTGCCGCTATTGAAAATGGCGCTCATCCAAATGATATTTTTGATGATGCTCCAATCGAGCTGGAGCAAGGTCCTGGACTGCCTCTTTGGATGCCTAAAAACCATGATGATAAATTTTTGGGCAAAATGACTTTGCGCAAAGGTCTTGAGAAATCCAGGAACCTCGTGACCGTGCGCGTGGGGCAATTTGCTGGTATCAACAAAGTTGCCGAGACGATCAAGCGATTTGGTATTAATGACGACCCTCTGGTGGTTCAGTCGATAGTTCTTGGTTCCATTGAGACTACCTTATCTAAAATGACTATGGCTTTTGGCGCGCTTGCTAATAATGGTCGCAAAATAGAGCCGCATTATATTGAGTTTATCAAAGACCGCAAAGGGAATGTAATTTACAAAAGAGACTACGCGGAATGCTCTGAATGCAAATCATATAAACTAGACGAAGATGATAACGCGATCGTGCCAAAAATTGAAATCACTAAAGGGGCGGCTCTGACGGACGAGGCAAGCAGCTATCAAATGACCTCCCTCATGATGGGCGGCGTGCAGCGCGGAACAAGCCGAAAAGCAAAGAATCTGAAACATGTCATAGCTGGCAAAACTGGAACAACCAACGATGCACGCGACGTATGGTTCATGGGTTACACCCCTAAAATTATTGTTGGCACATATGTTGGTTATGATCAGCCAAGAACGCTTGGTAAAAGGGCATACGGGGCAAATATAGCGCTTCCGATATTCGTTGATTTCATGAAAAAGGGCTATAAGAACGCTCCTTTGGTAGATTTTATCGTCCCAGATTCTGTGGCACTGCTTTCTGTTGACTATGAAACGGGCAAACCCTCCACGGGAGAAAATTCTATTATCGAATCTTTCAAAGCAGATGATTATAATCCATTTTTGGAAAAGATCAAAAGACGATATAAGCCCTTAATCAAAATTCAAGAACGAGATTCTTCAGAAGAGCTTTATTAAGGAGCTACGTCTGCAGACCTAAAAACACGAAATATTCTAGGCCTGTGGATATGATTTCTTAGAAGCTACATCCGTAACCTGTTGTTTTTAGCGCAAATACTCGACCATAATATAATTGATTTGGTAATAATTTAGGTGTTTTTCACATCATTAACTTGAACTTACAGCCGCAGGTATTAGAGCAACGTTCGCAGCCCTATTTCTCCTCAGACAATCCAACCAAAGCTCTTGCGAAATCTTTGGCGACAAATTTTTTCAAATCATCTGCTGCCTCGCCGATACCTATAAAATGTACCGGAAGTTCAAATTTTTGTACGATTCCCACAAGCGCGCCAGCCTTAGCTGTGCCGTCGAGTTTGGTTATTACTAGGCCAGAGATATCTGCCAGAGCCTTGAACTCTTTTACTTGCACAGAGGCGTTTTGCCCAGTAGTTCCGTCTATCACAAGCAGGCTGTGATGGGGGGCGGAATCGTCGACTTTTTTGATTACCCGGATGATTTTAGCAAGCTCATCCATTAAATTTTTGTGATTATGCAGCCTGCCAGCAGTATCTATAAACAAAATATCAACGCCACTGCTGATTGACTCGGAAATAGCCCTGTGTGCCACGCTTGCAGGGTCTGCCTTGTCTGCGCCGGAAAATAGCCGAGCACCGCTTCGCTCTGCCCATGTCTCGATCTGCCCAACAGCTGCTGCCCGGAATGTATCGCAAGCAGCAATGGCTACCTTCTTACCAGCGCTAGCATAGGAAGCTGCCATTTTACCTATGGTGGTCGTCTTGCCGTTACCATTCACGCCGCAAACTAGAATCACATTCAGCCCTTGTTTCAGCTCGAATTGATGATCTTGGCGCTCCAGGATTTGCTCTATAATCACGCTCAGATCTTGTTTGATTTCATCTTGCTCTACTTCCTTGTCGAATTTACGCGCCCTTAGCAGAGAAATAATCTCCGCTGAAACCTGCACGCCGACATCGGCAAAAATCAGCATATCTTCAAGCTCTTCAAGGGCGGCATCATCCAGCTTTTTCTTGATGAATAGATGGTCGAGGCTGCTGCCAATTTTACTCGATGTTTTTCCAAGAGCTGTTTTTAACCGGCTCAGTAATCCTGCCATAATTTATTTTCCAAGAAATTGATTTTTATATTTATCAAGCAGCATTTTCATTTGATCTATATCCAAGCTTTCATCCAGATTTTTATAATCAACAGAGCCAGAGCCACTAATCAACAAATCTACCACGTTTTTTAGTCTTTTATTATTATCGCCCACCGCGTTAGAAATTACAACAAGCTGATCATGTATATTTAACATATAGCAAGAAATTGCTAAACGCAAAATATCTTGCGCAGCAAAATCATCATTTCCGACCCTGGAGATCAGCCCGTCAAAATCCGAGCTGATTCGCTCTGCATAGCGGCTCCAATTTTTGCCCTGAAACAAGGCCTCACGCCGGATGATTTCGGCATCTTCAGAAACATCATCATTCAGACAATCCAAAGCTTCCTCGTATTTCTCCATATGTATGAAACCTTTCGCGCGCAAACGAACCCTGTATTCATGCTCCTTGAAACTAAAATTATCCTTATCCGTATTATCCAGAACCAGCATCGCCTCGCTTGGTTTTTTATCCATCATCAATATGATCGCAAGATTATCCGCATTTTTGACCCTTTTCTCGCCCTTCAGCCTGAAACTCACCTGATGACGCAATAATTCGGCCGCATTCTCCAGCAAATCAAGATGCACCAGCCTTTTGGCGATGGAGAGAATCACATCATCACCCTGCTCGCCGATGGGGTTTAGCTCCTTGAATTCATAGAATAAAGCAACTACTGTGAAATCGTCCATTTCTTTGCTGAGCCCGCCTGGCAGGAATACTTCGTTAAATATCCGTGCCATCTCTGATGTGATATAGAAATTACTCACCTTATTGTTAAAGGCTGTTTGGATATAATGATATGTCCGCAGGGAATTCATGATATCCTGCGCCTCGCGGTAATACGCAGCTAGCTGAGTTAAAATATCATATTCGAGCCTGTCCCCTCGCCATTCATATCTGAGCCTATTTAGTATTTTTATTGCATCTGCGTGGGTGATTTTTTCTTCCCTCACTTTGAGTTTTGCCAGATCAAATTCGGCCCTTACTTTATTAAATATATCTTTTTCTTGAAAAGTTAAGTCAGTATAATACTGAATGGCCAAATTTATCTGTCCTTTTTTCCGGTAGTAATTTGCTTTGTAGAATTTCAAACTATTAGCATATTTCCCGCGCCCAGTTTTGCGGATTTCTTTAAATACACGCTCTACGGTTTTTAAATCATTCTCCAAAAGCGCAATTTCCACCTCGGCAAATACCAGACCCCAATATTTATCATCAGAATATAAATGTATTGTTTTAGGCAAATTCTCAAGCAATCCAATTTTATCAAAAGAAATAGCAAGGGAGAAATTATTATAATTGTTCCAAATGCTGATCTCAGCTATTTTCCTCACATCATAATAGCTCAGCAATTCTTCATATAGCTCCTTTGCCGCAAGGTACTCACCAACCATTGTGTAATTCACAGCCTTCAAGAAGCGAGCCTGCAAATTCGATTTATACTCATCTTCTGAGTATTTCTGAGCCACACGCACAGCATCCAAAGATTCGTGATATAATTCTTGAACGAATAAAAATCTCGCTAATGCCAAATTATGCTGAAATGCCTCGATCTTATTTTTTGCAAGCGAAGCCTCCATAATCAGCCTGCTTTTTTGCTTGTTGAAATCCAGAATATCTAGCCCTTTATCAAGATAAGGCAATATCGTTGGCAGGTTTATATACTCATCCGCCCGGAGTGGCTGGGCGTCTGCTTCAATCATCATATCATCGGGCAATGTGGCGTCCGAACTGATTCGCAAACCATCCTCGTATTTCTCAACAAGAACATCGTCGCTATAAAGCACCACCGCGATTCCCTGCAATGATTTGAGCAAACTAAACTCCACCGCATCCTTTTGCACGGCCACCTTGCGCCCCGGTTGCTTCAAAGGAAGCGCCACAATCATATCCCCAAGCTCTGGATCCTCGCATGAGATAAGCTCATCATTTTCGAAATCACCTTTAATGATAATCCCATCCTCACCTTGAAGTGATTTCGGGGTGATGATACTGCCAGAGCCTGCGCCTGCGCCAGTTTTTTTATGCGCAGATTCTGATAGGCTGATATTCCACCCAAGCTTGCTGCGCACAAGCCGCGCGTGGGCGAATTTAGGATCTATTTTTATACGCATTGCTGAGCCATGCTCGCTTGGAATCATCTTAAACTTGCTGAAAAACTTATTTTTCTTAAAGGAGAAAATCTTTTTCTGATCAAAAAACACCCAAAGATATTTCCCCCGAAAGAACGAGGCGATCTTGCTTTTCTTATTGCCAAGATTAAAGAGTAAAACATGATTCTGCTTATTTTTTGCATAGCTTATAGTGCCTGGATCGTTATTCGCAGAGCCGATTTTTGAAAGATCATCCTCTTGCGTCTTAACCTTATCTTTTAAACGGAATTTAATCGCATCCAGCTTCTCCCCGTTGATAATGGATTGATATTGAAGATTTTTATTGGCCCGGAATGATATTTTCTGCTTGCTAGGAAAAACCCTCAGATTGCTAGCATATTTATTGAATTCAGACAAGTTAAGCAGGCTGAATTCTGAAGGAATACTAAATTTAGACGAAACGCTGCGATCTTTTATATGAAAATCAGTTACCTGATCTTTGTCGCGATAGAATACGAAAATTACATCCTTGCCAAAAACCTTAACTTCCATCTGGATAGGCAAGACAGCGCAAACTGATTGCACCCATAATAAGCACGATAAAAATAGCAGTATTTTTCTTGCGTTATTCATAAATGCTCGATTAATAATAAGAACTAGCATAACCCGACAACAATAAACTATTATTAATGCGACTAGAGTAAAGATAATTCTTGATATATAGGGCAGCTTTTGCCAGCAATTATAAAATAATGGTTATAAAACATCTCTTGGAGGCTGCGCCGGTAGGTAAATATACAGGATTCTTGAAAGCTTTGTGCGCAACCTGGGGCACCCCCACCTCAGGTTGCGCACAAAGCTTTCAAGCCTGTTTTGATAAATAAAACAATCCAGCTAGGAGCTGAATATAGTACTAACGCGCGCTGGAGTCAAGATGGGTGCTACCATAGAAAATAATTTGTTATATTTTTCAAATATTTCTGGTGCAATAAGCATTTTTAGTAACAAAACATCCGCCCATGCACAGCTCTATATCCCCGCGCGCGTAGCTCTCCCAGCTCTATATCCCCAGCGCAGTTCTACTCTTCAGATGCGCCGGTAATTTTCATTTTATTTTTCTTCGTCATGAAAACTATCAACTCGTTAAACAGCCCTTCTTTGATTGTGTCTGCAAAATGGGAGCTTGAGGTTTTCCTGATCTTTTTTGCCTTAGCATTGCTCCGCGTAACTTTCTTCACATATGCAAAATAGACTTTTTTTCCATCACCTACAAGCGCAGTGACCGTATTTTTCTGAGCACCAAAAATGCCTTTCAAAAGATTAGCTGGAAGCTTTTTTTCCAAAGGCAAATCCGCCCTGGTGAGTGATTTATTCACAAGAGTGGTTATAGAATTAGATTTCAATTTCTTTCTATTTATCTTCTTCGGTGAGTAAGTTTTTTGAATCGCTTCAAGTTTTTTCACATTCGCAAAAGCAAGCTCTCTTTTTAAAAGGAACTTTTTGATTTCTTTCCTCACTTCCACAAATTCTTGCTGCCTTTGAGCGGCAATAGAATTCAACGCCACCATTAAAATCTCATTATTATCAGAGCGTTCAATTGGCGAAGAAACTTCCCCCTCGGACATTTCAAAAATATTATCCACAAGCTCTGCATGATCTTTTACCTTGCCAGAGCTAAGTTCGTCAAATGATTTTCCGCGCACATTTTTAACTTTAAGCGCATATTTCTTGGCAATTTCTTTCAAAGTAAATCCGCCAGAAGCATCTTCTTCTAGATTCTTAACAAGCTCACTACTGAGTTCATCCAGCTTAGCTTTGCTTACAAGCTCCTTGACTTCCTTTTTCACTTTTGCATAATGTTTAGAAGAAAATTCTTCCTTGTTTTCATTGAAATATTTCCTCAGCTCTTTTGCGGATATTTTGAGTTTCTTCGAAAGGAATTTCCGATCCACCTTAATATAATCAAAACTTCTAAGCTCTGGAACAACAAATTGATCTTGGTTTTTTTTGTAAAAATCTTCAAGCTGCTCATCCGATAAATTCGGAGCTTTATACCCTGCCGGCTTGCTGCCTAGGTTGATAGATAGCAGATCGACTATTCTGGTTTCTGCCATATAATCCACCATGTTTTCTGTCATGATTTTAGGAGGGTTAAAGGAGCTCATGAATACTTCGACAAGTGTTGAGGTGACCAAATGCTTATGAATAGAAGCTAAATATTCCTCTTCCTTTCGTGGTGAATTAAAAGCCGCCTTGAAAGCAGCGCGGTCAAACTCACCATTTTTATCCTTGAAGAAAGGAGTCATCTTCACGAAATCAATAATTTTCTCATCACTAATATCAAAATCATAATAGCGAGCTAGATATTTTATCATGGAATCATTAATCAACTTTCTAAGAATCGATGAGTTAATTCCTAGCTCTTCAATATTCTCGTCAGTTAAATTAATGCCATTTTGGCGCTGCAACGCATCGATCTCGCGCGTTCTTGCTGCTTGAAAATCCTCCATGGAGATTGATTTTGTATCGCTGAATGAAATAACATCACCCTGGCTATTACCCCCCATAAAAACGGCTGCTCCGCCTCCGACAAAACTAAATGCAATAATTGCAAGTAGCACCCTAACTAACAAACTATCTGAACCTTTTCTAATTTTATCTAACATATGAGAAATTTTATTTGCTTACATTTTTATATTGTCTTAAAATAGTGAGCTAATCTAATTACTGCAAGGAATTTTTTTATGAAACCTATTTTTATTGCAAATTGGAAAATGAATTTATCGCTACAAGAGGCGACTACCAAGGCGAAACACATAGAAGCACAAAATTATCCTACTCAGTTTTTATTGGCAATTCCGGCCACATATCTGGCTTATTTTACAAAAACTTTCAAAAAAATAACCTTTTGTGCCCAGGATGTCAGCGTTGTTAGCGGTTTTGGGGCTTATACGGGAGAATGCTCTGCGGATATGATAAAAAGCGCTGGGGTAAATTATTCCGTGATAGGCCATAGCGAGAAAAGAGAGCTAGTGCCAGAAAGCAACAGAATTATCCGAAAAAAAGCAGAAAATTGTACCAGAGCCGGTATTGTGCCGATAATCTGCATTGGCGAATCTTTGGAATCCAGGCAGAGCGGTCATTTTCAGGAGTTTTTATTGGAACAGCTGAACGAATCCATACCCGGAAATGCTCAGGAAATTATCATCGCATATGAGCCGCTCTGGGCGATTGGCTCTGGAATAATCCCAACTATTGAGGAAATTTCTGCTATATTTCATTTTATCAAATCAAGTAAAGATGTGAGCATGGTTGCAAAGAAAGCGCGTCTGGTGTATGGTGGATCAGTTAATTCTGGAAATTACAGAGAGATCCTAAATATTCCCGACGCTAGCGGTGTTATGTTAGGTTCGGCATCTTTGAAGGAAACAGAATTAGACTTAATTTTAAATTTATAATTTATTCGCGTAAAACTAGGATGATAAACACTCTACTTTTTGTTCATATGATCATTTCTGCTTTGTTGATCGTTGTTATTCTGCTTCAAAAAACCAGTAAAGACGGCCTGAGCGGCATTGGCGGCGGTGGTAATAATATGGGCGTCGTGAGCGGTCGGTCTGCTGCAACATTCCTCACAAGAACAACTATCATATTAGCAGTGGCTTTTTTCGCAAATGCTTTAGTGCTTGCGAATCTGTCTGCAAAACGTCAGGAGAGTATTTCAGCAAAAATCCAGAAGACGGAAAGAAATGCTACGAAAGCAGATTCCAAGAAATCTTCTCTGCCAATGGCCAAGTAACCTAAATAAAGATTTATAGTGATGAATATAGTTAAAGTTGAAGACATTTCGATAGCGAATAATCTCCCATTTGCTTTGGTCGCTGGGCCGTGCCAAATTGAAACCCTTGACCATGCATTATTCATGGCAGAGAGCATCAAGAAAATCACTGACAAGCTAGGCATTCCGTTCATATATAAATCTTCTTTTGACAAGGCCAACAGAACTTCTGCAGCCGCGCATCGTGGCGCTGGGATTGATGATGGTTTAGAGATTCTTGCAAAAGTAAAATCCCAAATAGGCTGCGCAATCTTGACTGATGTGCACACAGAAACCCAGTGCGCCCCTGTTGCAGAAGTGGTTGACGTGCTTCAGATACCAGCTTTTTTATGCCGGCAAACAGATTTGCTCAAAGCAGCTGCTGAGACTGGCAAGGTTGTTAAGGTGAAGAAAGGTCAGTTCCTGGCTCCTTGGGATATGAAGAATGTGTATGAAAAACTCGTCTCATTCAATGCAAAGGGCATTATCCTGACAGATCGCGGAACTTCTTTTGGCTATAATACATTAGTTTCCGACATGCGAGGGCTGCCCGTGATGGCAGAGACTGGAGCGCCGGTATTTTTTGACGCAACACATTCCGTGCAACAGCCCGGGGGGATTGGAGCATCTAGCGGTGGGCAGAGGCAATATGTCGAGCTACTAGCCAGATGTGCGATATCTGCAGGCGTTGCGGGGCTTTTCATTGAGACTCACCAAGATCCAGACAATGCCCCAAGCGATGGCCCATGCATGCTGCGTTTGGACTCTTTAGAAGGCACACTTAGCAGATTGCAAAGATTTGACGAACTACGGAAATCAATGTAGTTTATCCCTGGGAGGGGATTTCTAGTTGAGTTTGCCCCTGGGAGGATGTCTAGTTAAGTTTGGTTATTGTTGTTTTGGTTTTGATTAACGCATGCGTTTAGTAGCCTGTTCATGTGTTAGTAGTCTGCTCGTGTGGTTAGTGGTATGTTGTTTTGGAGATTACGCTTCTTGCAAAGGTAAGTTATATTTTGCCACCTAGATTTACAAATCTTGACATTTTCTTGTTAATAATAAAGATATACTGCGAAATAAACCTTGCAATCTCTGGGAGGTTGCTCTATTTTAAGTTTTAGAATTTATATTAACCAATAGATTAAGAGTATGTTTCTAGGTTTTGGTATTGATGCGATTATTGTAGTTGGTTTTTTGATTGCAACCCTGGTAGTTGGGCTTGGTCACGGGAGGAGTATAACAACAATTAAAGGTTATGCCCTGGGTGGCAGAAACTTTTCAACAGGCGCCCTGGTTGCTACGCTCGTTGCGACTTGGATTGGTGGGTCAGGTTTTACTATTAATTTATCTAAAACTTATTCAAGTGGGTTCCTCTATATAGTTCCTTCTTTTGGAATGACTTTATCTTTCCTAATTATGGCATATTTGTTTGTACCCAGAATGGGAGAATTTTTGGGTGTGACATCAATAGCAGAAGCTATGGGTGACTTATACGGCAAACATATCAGAATTATTACAGCGGTTACTGGGGTAATGTCTGAAGCAGGATTTGTTGCAGTTCAGTTTAAAGTTTTTGGTAATCTTGCAAGTTATTTTTTAGATTTATCTCCGATGACGGGGATTGTAGCAGCAGCAGCAATAATTACTACATACTCTGCTTTTGGTGGGATAAGGGCAGTTACATTTACTGATATATTACAACTTTTTACATTTGGTTTTGCCATTCCTATCATTGGTGTAATGGTTTGGAACCATGCTTATTATGATGGGGTTTCCTTAGCAAATTCAATACAAGATAATAGATTTAGTCTTGAATTTATTCTTAGCAAACAAAATCCAGACCTTGGTTCCATGATTGCGTTAATGTGTTATTTTGCTCTTCCAGGATTAAAACCAGCTATTTTTCAGAGAATTAGCATGGGAAGCTCGGTTAAGCAAGTGCAAAAAGCGTTTATAATTTCTGCTGTTATAGTAATGTTTATTACATTTGCTTCCCAATGGATTCCATTCCTGCTTTTCAACATTGACTCGACGCTAGAGCCCAGCGAATTATTGAGCTACATGATAGAAAACTACACATATATTGGCTTCAAAGGCTTGGTTATCGCTGGGATAATCGCTATGACGATGTCCACAGCGGATTCCAATATCAACTCTTCCGCGGTGTTATTTGCGAATGATATCTGCAAGCCTTTAAATGTAGGTCAAAACAGGGAGCTGCTGATTTCTAAGCTTTTCTCAATCGCGCTTGGAATAGGTGGGATTGTTCTTGCGGTATCTACAAAAGATCTGCTGGATGTTGTGCTCACTGCGAATAGTTTTTATATGCCAGTTGTGACCGTTCCTGTGATGCTGACTATTTTGGGCTTCAGGAGCAGTACGAAATCTGTGTTAATCGGCATGGGGGCTGGGTTTGGAACGGTTGTGATCTGGAGATTACTCTCAATCCAGGCGGACTGTATCGCATTTTCTATGCTCGTGAATCTTATTTTCCTTATCGGAAGCCATTACGTGCTTAAACAAAAAGGAGGCTGGGTTGGAATTAAGGGCCAAGCTGCTTTGGATGCTTTGAGAGAAGAAAAAATGGAAGAGCAACAAAAGCGCGCCCAAAAATTAGCAGATGATAAAGGCTTCGTGGATGCTTGCCAAAAACATTGTCCTAAAGATGAAATGTCTTTTGTGGGGCTTGGCATATATTTAATTATATATACGATGACCACCATATATTCCACAACGGAAGCCTTGAAACATAGCAATCAGATGATACTGATCATTTACCAAATCATGATGGTGAGCGGTGTTGTTTTGGCTATGTATCCCATCTGGCCACGCGGGGTTGCAAGAAAAACCCGAGAAACCATAGCGCAAGTTTTATGGCCAATGATCATAGCCTACATGCTGGTAATGTTTAACTTATTTTTTGTGATGGTAAGTAATTTCAGCCCGCTACAATTTGCTGTATTCACCTTAAATCTGGTGATTGTGGTGGTGCTCCTTGGCTGGCGTATTGGTGGTATTGCCATTGTTTTTGGCTCTTTATTCGCGATGCCATTATATAAAGAATATGGAGCTGAGACCAATTTCGATGTCGCTATTGGCTCACCTGCATTTGTTTTGATCTACATACTCCTTCTTGTCGGCGCTACGATCGTTCTTTTCCTAAAGCCAAAACAAGAAAAGCTAGAACAAACGGAAGAAAAAGTAGGCGTTTTATCGGGTGAAGTCACCAGTTTGGATAATAAAGTAGTGGGTTTGAACGAGAAGGTTGTTCATTATAGCGAGCGCACATCTGATCAAGCCAAGGAGATTGAACGTCTTGGGGCGACTGCTCAGAAGATTCTCAACAACGTGAATCATGAGCTGCGCCTGCCCGTTGGAAATGTGATGAATTTTGCTGAGATGATGCGCGATGGGCTTGGCAAATTCTCAGATAAGCAGCTAAAAATGATTTCTGAGGAGGTGTATGAGAATTCCAACCGTCTCTCCACAATGATCTTAAACATGCTGGATCTTGCTACATTGAACGCAAAAAAGATCGAGCTGAAAAAAGTGAAAACTAATTTCAGCGAGCTGGTTCAAGAAAGAGTGGAGTCCTGCCGCAAGATTTATGTAGGTGACAAACCGTTAGAATTCAAGCTAAATATCGAGCCAAATGTGATGGCCGT
The DNA here is from genome assembly GCA_002402195.1 of Rickettsiales bacterium. Lineage (GTDB taxonomy): Bacteria > Pseudomonadota > Alphaproteobacteria > Rickettsiales > Rickettsiaceae > Megaera_A. The sequence goes on from NVVL01000045.1 coordinate 24,705, forward strand.
GATTGATGCTAATTATATTCGTCAAACGATAGATAATTTGGTGATTAATGCGATCAGTTTCAGTGATAAGGGAGTCATCATCATCGATGTTGTAAAGCAAGATGGTTTTGCTAGCTTCACTATTCAAGATCAAGGGCTTGGAATTCCTAAAAACGAGATTTACGATATATTCACCCCGTTCAAAATGGGCTCCAATACAGAGTCCAAAGCAGAAGGACGCGGCGTCGGGCTTGCACTCTGCAAAGCCGCAGTAAGTGCCCATGGCGGTGAAGTCACCGCAGAAAGCAACGGCAAAGGCGCTATGTTTGAGGTGATGCTACCGCTTTAGTTTTCCCGCCCGGGGCAGCGGGGGGTGAGGCTTTAGTATTGGCGAGCGATACTGCTCTTTTACTGTTTGCTGGCTGGGCTGCCGCCTTGAGTTTTTTTGATAGATGGCCATTTCTCTGATTTCCAGGGAGGTGGCCATTTTACTAGTTTTTTCGTTGCTAAAGGAGAGTATGGGGGGAGAAATAATTCCAGAGGAGTAGCTCCAATTGCTAGGGGTGGCATTGAGTTTTTTTTTGAGTATGCCCCTTACTGTCAAATATGAGAGGTTGCCCAGCATGTGTGCATTTTTCAGAAGCAACGTATGCACTCCGGAAGTATCGGTATTTTCGAGGAGCAGAGTAGGTTTTATGGGCAGGGTGTGTAGGTGTAGAAATCCCATATTGCAGCCTTGTTTGCGCGGTCAACTCTGCCTACGAATTCTGCCCAGAAAAGCCAGAACTGGGTCTTGTAAAGCCAGAAATCTGCCTGGCAAAGTTTAGAGACAAGAGCCCGCCCCGCTTCCGTCCCGCCTGCACCAGTTTTGACTGCACCAGTTTTGACTGCACCAGCTTTGGCTGCACCAGCCTTCTAAATTAAAAATCTAGCTGTTTTACGGTGAGGCTCTTGTAGCTCTCAAGCAGCATGTCTTTCTCAGATGCACAGCTGCTCATTTGCCCTTTGCATTTCTTCCGAACCAGCGAGCTTGCTTTATAAAAATCATTACTATTAACTTTGGCCATATCCAGCACTAAACTCGGAATAAACGAAATATCCAGAGACGGGTATTTTTCCCTGCTTGCTATCTTAAAATTTGCATTTATATTATAGAATGTTTTGTAGTAATCTTTAATTTCGCGCTTGAATCTCAGATGCGTTGAGTGCCCTTCAAAAGATGGCATATGATCTCCAAAATTAACAATTATCGTCTTTTTCTTTCGCTTCATCAATTTTTCAATCAAGGCGCTTTGGTCAACACTTGTTCTATTTAGGCGCGAGACGTAATCATTCAGCTTGGAACAAAGTCCGTCATGCATCACGCGACTGCAGCCGATAGTGTCTGGGAAAAAGCCAGAATGAGGGCCGTGATTCAGCATTGTTGAGGCGTAAATATATTTAGGCTTGCCGGGGTTGCGATCAAGCGCATCTATAATCATATCACCGATCATGGTGTCTGGAATATTCCCCCAGCTTTTTGGCTTAAAGCCAAACTCATATATATCGCTAATCTCATGGGCGCCCAACTTTGTGTAAGCATCAAAGGCAAGGGAGAAATTCTTGTCCACCGGATACACCACCTCCACCCTATAACCAATCGATCTCAAATGCGACATTATGGAATTATTAGTAGCAGGAACAAGCGTAATAAACGGCATATAGCTGGGCCCTGAGAAGGATTTATGCGGCACTCCTGTGTTGATTTCATACTCACTAATCCACGAGCTCCCACCGAAAGTATTCACATTCAATATGCCGCTATATTTAGTATTTTTAGTGTCTTTGAAAAAGGAAAAATCAAACTTCTCTGCGAAATCATAATCCAGCTTGGTTGGGTCGAACACCGACTCGTTTAGGATAACCACAATATCCGGCATTTCAGATAGCTTATCGCTACGCGCAAAATTATTCTTCTTCACCTCGTCCAGAATCAAAGCCTCATCCACTTCCCCATGATTTGGGGTAATGTAAACATCCTGCAGCGTGAATAAAACATCAGCAAATGGGCCATATGTGCGGCGTTGATAGTCTTTTTGAGTAGATTTCATCGACTCAATCGCCGAGTGAACATATGATTTTTTATCTATCGCAAGATCAAACATTTTCAAACTAATAAGCGCCGCCAAAGCAAAAGAGATCAGACGAAATATATAATAATGCTTATTTCCCAGCTCTTTTTTCTTCAGCAAAGTATCTGACCTGTTCCACATCAACATGAAATTAATCAAAAGCAGGAAGAATATCAGGTAAATTTCTTTAGTCGAATATTCATAAATCACCCGAAGCAGGCCGTGATTTATCAATAATTTGAGCATAAAAACATCAGCAGCCAGGAGCTCCTGCATAAAAAATTGCCATTTTATGAGCTTCACATAATCAAATAAAACAGCCAGCAATAATGTTAGAAAACAGGAAAGCAGCACTCTGTTGGTGATCAAAACAATCATTCCAAGCACACAAAATGCAATGACGATATTGGCAAGCAATAATGAACTGTCAAACTTTGTCGCCATCCCAAGGAACGCCACGAGCCCCGCAAGCCAAGTCGTGAGAGAAAAATATAACTCCTTTAAAGAAAGTCGATATCCTACAATAGTACTAAATAATTTGAATATTTTGCTCATCCCTTCGCCATTAGGTATTTTAAATTAATCATTAATGCTCTTAAGCAATGCTCTTAAGCCAATATTAGCAATACTCCAAGAGACTATAGATAAGATATAGTAATTTTCTCGCAAATCAATGTTTTTTTTCCAGTGCCCCGCGTTAGAAGCCTGCCCTGCACCCTACGCCCTGCGTAGCACCTGCCCCGCGCCCGTGCAGCGTTTTTAATTACGCCACCTCAGGATGGCTACGCACGTAGCTCCTTATTGTATGCTTTATTTCCCTTGTATTCCCGCGTGCGCGCAACTCCCGCTATGAAACAGGAGTTTTTTTCGGCAGTGATTTGCTGCGCTAATCACGCACCACCAGGACAGAAATGGAAGAGTGACGAACGATCTTCGAAGCATTCGGACCCAGCATGTAGTTCTTTAGCTGCGGTCTGACAGCGGATAAAATTATCAAATCCGCATTTACTTTTTCGGAATAGTTGATCACTTCATCATAAATTGCGCCGCGTCCTATATAGATTTTCACCTCGACTTCCTCCGGCACAAACTTCTTAACCATATCATCAAAAAGTTTATTGTATTTTTCTTTCTGATCTCTCACCCAGTGGCGAGGTAAATAATCCTCAATCACCTTCATGCCGAAATCAGGCATTATGTGCACCAAATGAATCTTGGCACCAAAAGCATTGACGAAATTTAAAGCCGGCGGAAAAACAGCTTTAATAGATTGCTTATCTGACAAATCAACTGGAATTACTATACTCTTAAACATAACTAAACTATCTATATTATTTTTTATTATATCAATTTTTAAATTTGGGTAGAACAAACTCACTCATAAAATGCGAATCCTTTAAATCATAAAGCACAGGATTGGTCGCTTTGAATTTAGAAACTTCTTTCTTAAAACGCTCAAGAAAATTTGCTACTATCTTCTCGTCAACCGACTTGCCGACTACAAAAATAGTGGAAACAGCAACGCTTTCATGACTCTCATTAATGTTAGGATAAACACCAGATTCCAGCACGACTTTGCGAAAACCAGGATTGTTTCTTAACAGTAAATCTATCTTATCACTCTCAATCGTAATGAAATTAGACCGACATGTATGAGCGATATAATTCACCAGCGAACTTGGATGACCCGTCATAATCATGATCGCATCAATAGCACCGCCGCAGAATTTCTTGGCGTAATCCTCATATGCAAGCTCAATATCAATCGGTGGATTTTTAAAATCATAATAAGAATCCAAAGCTTTATAAATCACCGAACTATCAGATTTTGGCGGACCATTTGAAAGCCGCATCCCAGCTAAATCAGCGAAACGCTTTACATCCGCGCCGTCTCTCACTATCACAGTAAAATACTCATCATGCAAACGAAGCAATTGACGCATATCTTTAAACGGTTTGGAAGTAACAAAATACCCCTTCCCGCTATATGATTGCAGGGCTAGATTAGATAATGTAAACGCAAAATCGATCTTCTCTCTGTGAAGCAACCAAAGCGCTTCCCTGGAGTCTGATGTTGGAACCAGCTCGCATTTCACACCCTCATTAGACTCAGATATATAACGACATATCTGCGAACCCATACTATGATACCCTTCTACCAAGCTCCCAACTCCTATTCTCACAATCTTTTGCCCAGCAACAGCGCTGTGCAATGGAGCAATAGTAATCGATAACAGTAAAATAATAATAGTACGAAGCATTTGCATCACCTAAACCTGATCTGAATTATACATGTCTCTGTCCAGAGTACCCTCTGTACTATCTATTACCAAGGTAATTGTAGCATCGCCAGTAATATTAATAGTTGTACTCAGCAAATCTAACACTCTGTCCACACCAACCAGCAAAGCAACCCCTTCAATAGGCAGCCCAACAGAAGTGAGCATTATAGGTAGCATGATGATAAATGAACCAGGTATCCCAGCTCCACCAATAGAACCTACAGTTCCAACCAAGATAATTACCATATAGTCACTAAGCGCTAATTCCACGCCCAGAATCTGAGCAAAGAACATAGCAGACAAACCAAGCTTAATCGCAAGACCATCCATATTAATGGCCGCCCCAAGAGGCAATACAAACGACGTGCTAGACTCCGAAACCCCAAGCTTATGACGGCAAACCTGCATGGTAGTTGCCAAACTCGCCTTGCTGCTTCCCGTGGAAATCGCGATCATTTGATATTCTATACTTTTTTTGTAAAACGGAATTGGCGACAAGCGACAAAACACCACTATAAATAATCCGAAAATCAAATATTGTAATATATAAGCAACCACAATCGCGCCAACAAGCTTCCCAAGACTGAACATTATGTCAAGCCCCTGCGTGCCCACAACCCAAGCAGTCAAAGCAAATGCGGCATAAGGAGAAAGCTCCACCACAATAGAGATCATCTTCAAAACTAATTTTGCGGCTGAGTGAATAAAATCACGCACAGGATCAAGCGGGGTTCCCATGCTGTTAATGATCATTCCTGTGAAGATAGAAAAGAACACTACTTGCAAGATATTTGAGTCAGCAAAAGCAACAAACACGTTGCTTGGAATAATCTCAATCAAGAAATTTAATATATCAAAACCATTTTCTTTAAAATTACTCGGAGCAGCGGTTCCAAGATCCAGCACCACACCTTCACCAGGCTTCATTATATGTGCCACACCAAGCCCGAAAATTACCGCAAAACATGTAGTACCAAAATATGCCAACACAGATTTTTTAGCCACGCGCCCCACCGAATTCGGATCCCGCATGCCAGTAATACCTGACACCAAGCTGAAAAACAGCAGAGGAACAATCACCATTGTAATCATCCGCATGAAAATATCGCCTATAGGCTTTACTATGTCCACATGCTCAGGTAAATATACCCCAAAAACTAGACCGAGAATTAAACCAATAAACACCTTATGCCATAACGCCATAAAAAAACCTTATAAAATTGACTTAAACACTTGTAGTGCTACGCTTGCTATTTGCCATCTATCCAATTAAGATATTCAGGTAAACCAGCCGCAACATCAAGCATAATTATTTGAGGCAACTGATAATTATGCTTACTCAAGATTGATTCCTCAATAGCTTGGTAACTATCAGAGCGTGCCTTGATCAGCAAACGGAACTCCTTTTGCCTCTCATTTTTTGCTTCATACACAAAGAAACTCTCGACCCTATCCATCTGCACGCAAGCAGCAAGCTTATTCTCAGTTAGCGTCTTAGCAATTAAAATTGCAGTTTCTTCGCAATCTGTCGTAGTAAGAATAACACAATATTTCGCACTACCCAAAATCAAACCTCAACAAAAGAATTAGGGGTTTCAAACAACCTAATTTTAACTATGGAAAACGAATTTTCTACAAACAACATAGGTATAATATCTGATTTTAGATGTAAAGCAATGTTTTCCGCAGTTGGGTTCGCATTTAAATAGTAGATTTTCTGTCCAGTGTGGTTTGTAATAAAGGCTCCAAGCTCCTTGTCCTCTTTATGTAGAATAACGTTATGGTCAAAATTCTCATCTATCCAGCCCTTGACTACATCTTTCAGGACGCCAAAATCAACGACCATACCAAGCTCGTCTAGCTCCTCAGACCTTGCTGTTACCTCTAAAACATATCGATGCCCATGTAAATATTTACATTTATGCTTATGACCGATCACTCTATGGCCAGCATCAAATTCTATCCGGCGTGTACACTCTATCACAGGCTAATACTATATAAATTTAAGTAATGTTTCATATCGCTCAATCTGTCCAGCGATAATATTAGCCTCCACAGACCCGACCTCCTCGTCAGACAAATCACTCTTGAGATTAGTGATATTATCCAGCACATTAACCTTGTTTGTTTTGTCCAAATCGACCGCAAATTCAGTGATGATATTCAACTCCTCGCCAGTGACCTGGGCAACTCCGCCATATACGAAATATCTCTGCTCAAAATCTCGCGACACGAGGGTGATGACACCAATATCGATCCCAGAAGTAAGCTTCGCATGACCGGGCAGCACGCCGAACATTCCATCAGAACCGGGAATATTCACCATGTCTGCCTCTGTTTCCAGAATCATCTGCGCTGGTAGAATTATCTTAACTAATATTGTATTACTCATTTTCTATATCGATTCCTTTTCTGCAAGCTTGGCAGCTTTTTCTACGGCTTCTTCAATAGTCCCTACCATATAAAATGCAGCTTCTGGCAAGTGATCATATTTCCCTTCAACAAGCCCTTCAAACCCAGAGATAGTATCTTCAAGATCAACAAACTTACCAGGCAGACCAGTAAAAACTTCCGCAACATGGAAAGGCTGAGACAAGAATTTCTGAATCTTACGAGCGCGACTAACAATTAATTTATCTTCTTCAGACAACTCATCCAGTCCAAGAATCGCGATGATATCCTGCAAGGATTTATATGTCTGCAAGACTTTTTGTACTTCCCTTGCAATTTTGTAGTGCCTCTCACCAACAACATCTGGATCAAGCATTTGCGAGCTACTATCAAGCGGATCCACAGCTGGGTATATCCCTAGCTCTGCAATCTGACGACTCAAAACAGTAGTCGCATCAAGGTGAGTAAATGAAGTCGCCGGCGCTGGATCCGTTAAATCATCCGCAGGAACATAAATCGCCTGCACGGAAGTGATAGAGCCAGTTTTTGTCGAAGTAATACGCTCTTGCAAAATACCCATATCAGTCGCAAGTGTTGGCTGATAACCCACAGCAGATGGGATACGTCCAAGTGTTGCGGATATCTCTGACCCTGCCTGCGTGAAACGGAATATATTATCAACAAAGAACAACACATCCTGACCACCATCAAGATCTCTGAAATGCTCAGCAACCGTCAGGCCAGTCAGCGCAACCTTCGCACGCGCACCCGGAGGCTCATTCATCTGACCATAAATTAGAGCTACCTTTGATTCTTCAAGATTTTTCGGGTTAATCACACCAGAATCGATCATTTCATGATAAAGATCATTACCTTCTCTGGTACGCTCACCAACACCAGCAAAAGCAGTGTAACCACCATGAGCTTTCGCAACATTATTAATCAGCTCCATGATAATAACCGTCTTACCAACACCAGCCCCACCAAACAAACCGATTTTACCGCCCTTCGCATATGGAGCAAGAAGATCAACGACCTTAATACCCGTCACTAATATGCTTCTTTCTGTTGATTGCTCATCAAATGCCGGAGCGTCTCTATATATAGATGAAAACTCCTTAGTCTTAATAGGCCCAAGCTCATCGATTGACTCACCAATCACATTCATAATACGGCCAAGCGTTCCCTTCCCAACCGGAACCTGTATCGGCTTGCCAGTATCGGTCACCACGATTCCACGTGTTAGGCCATCTGTCGAGTCCATCGCGATACAACGAACCGTGCTGTCGCCAATATGCTGAGCAACTTCTAGCACCAATCTTTGCTTGTTATTAAGACATTCAAGAGCGTGTGAAATATTGGGAAGCTGCACTCCACCATCGAATTTCACATCAACAACTGCTGAAATAATTTGAGTAATTCTACCTTCGTTCTTTGTCATTTCCTAACCTTTCGATTAACCTAATTTTTTCTTATTAAACTGGTTGTTATTATAAATATTTTAACTACATCAGCAACTTATACACCTATACCTGCACTCGCGCCCTGCACCCATAGCCACGCACACCTGCATCTACACAGCTTCCGCGCCGGAGATAATCTCCGTGAGTTCCGTAGTAATAATCGCCTGCCTTGATCTATTTAACTTCAGCGTGAGACTATCAATCAAGTCCCCAGCATTTCTGGTCGCATTATCCATCGCAGTCATTCGCGAGCATTCTTCACTTGCCCGGCTTTGCAGCAAACCATAATTAATTTGCCCGCCAATATAAAGATCGATGACATTATGCACCACATTCTCACCCTCATATTCATACTCAGAAACCCCGCCAGACTCTGCCTCATCAGCGGTATGAGCTGGCAAAACTTGTTCTGTAGTTAGAATCTGAGTCATGGCATTTTTGAACAAATTATAATACATATAGCATGCACCAATTTCCTCGTTTTCTACCATCTCCATAATTTTATTCTTAACTTCAAGAGATACGCACGCAGAACTTGCCTTGTTATTATGATAAGTACCTTCGATCATATCAGCATATTTTCTAGAAAAAGCATCGCACCCTTTCTTACCAATCACCAGCAATTTCACCTGCTTGCCTTCCTTCTGAAATCTCGCTATGTCCCGCTTAGCGCTTCTGATCACGCTTGAATTAAAACCACCACACAAACCGCGCTCAGACGTCATTATGACCAATAGATGAGACATTTTTTTCAAGTCTTCACTAAAGAATTTGCGATCACATATTGGCAAATCCATCAAATTACCACTTGTTGAAATATCATGCATTATATCTCCCAGAACGGAGGTATAATGGTTCAACCCCTCCGCTTTCTCCTTCAGCTTTTTAAGCTTAGAGGCAGACACCACATGCATAGCCTTAGTAATCTTCTGAGTGGATTTAATGCTCCGCACTCTATTTCTAAGTTGTTTTAGATTGGACATTGTTTCCTAACTATTATTGCCTAAAAATACTTTAACAAACTTCTCAAGATACGCTTTCAGTTTCTCTTCAGTTTCCTCATTCACCTTCTTTTCTTTTCTGATGGAGGCCAGGATATCTTCGCCTTTCAGCTTGATATCTGCAAGTAATTTTTTCTCAAAATCACGAATTTGGGAAGTATCAATTTTGTCAAGATACCCATTAACACCCGCATAAAGACTCACCACTTGATCTTCTACAAGAAACGGGGAATATTGCGCTTGCTTCAATAGCTCCGTGAGCTTCCTACCATGGCTAATCAGCCTTTGAGTAGATGCATCCAGATCAGAACCAAACTGAGAAAATGCTTCCATCTCTCTAAACTGAGCAAGCTCTAGCTTCATAGAACCAGCAACCTGTTTCATCGCTTTGATTTGCGCCGCCGAACCAACACGGCTCACCGAAATACCAACATTCACAGCAGGGCGGATGCCTTTATAAAACAACTCACTCTCCAAGAAAATCTGACCATCGGTAATCGAAATCACATTGGTCGGAATATAAGCAGACACATCACCAGCTTGCGTTTCGATAATTGGCAGCGCGGTCAAAGAACCGCCGCCTTCTTTATCCGATAATTTAGCAGCGCGCTCCAGCAATCTTGAGTGCAAATAAAACACATCACCAGGATATGCCTCACGACCCGGAGGTCTTCTGAGCAATAACGAAATTTGACGATATGCCACAGCATGTTTACTCAAATCATCATAAATAATAAGAGCATGCTGGCCTTTATCTCTGAAATATTCAGCAATTGAGCAGCCAGTATATGGAGCCAAGAACTGAAGCGGCGCAGGGTCTGACGCAGTCGCCGACACAACGACTGTATATTCCATCGCCCCAGCTTCTTCCAGCTTTTTCACGATCTGAGCAACAGTTGATCTCTTCTGACCAATCGCAACATACACACAAAAGATCTTATCTGCATCCTCACCAGCTAGATGCGCTGATTTTTGATTAATAATAGTATCAATCGCAATAGCAGTCTTCCCCGTCTGACGGTCACCAATAATAAGCTCCCTCTGCCCCCTGCCGATTGGAATCAACGCATCAATCGCTTTAATCCCCGTTTGCACAGGCTCATGCACACTTTTTCTTGAAATAATCCCAGGGGCCTTAACCTCAACCTGGCTACGATGCTTTGTGACAATCTCGCCTTTACCATCAATCGGACGCCCAAGAGCATCAACAACTCTGCCAAGCATCGCAGGGCCCACAGGTGTTTGCAGGATCTCACCAGTTCTCTCAACTTTATCGCCTTGACGAACTGAGCTATCATTACCCATGATCACGACGCCAACCATATCCGTCTCCAGATTCAGCACCATGCCCTTAACACCAGAGCTAAACTCAACCATTTCACCGGCTTTTACATTATCGATGCCATATACTTTTGCAATACCATCACCAACTGTGATTACGTAACCAACTTCCTTCAACTCTCCGAGTTGATCAATATCACCAATTTCACGTTCTAAAATCTCTGATATTTCCGAAGGATTTAATGCCATTTTGTAAAACTCCTTATTTTCTAAAACTTATCTATATTTGTTTATTTAACTAACTACACTTTTGACTTTAGAGCCACTTTCTGTATTTTTTCCAAAGCCCCATGGACAGAGCAATCTATAAGATTACTATCATATTCGATCACAACCCCGCCGATCAAAGACGCATCTTCTTTGGTGGTTAGTTCTATTTTTTTGTTAAGCTCTGTTTCCAAAAACCCCTTAATAAAGCTAAGCTCTTTTTTGCCCAGTTTAAACGCCGAGGAAACATTCACCGCTTTTATGCCTTTAGATTCTGCAAGCATTTTCCCAAACTCATCTACGATTTTGGAAATAAAATTACATCTGGTATTTTTGACAAGCACATATAAAAATCGTTGTGATATTTTGTCAAATTTATACTTTTTTGCCAGCAAATCAATCAATTTTATTTTGAGAGAATGGTCTATAATTGGTGAACATAGAACCTCTTTTGCAAGGGGCGATGCTTCCGTAATATCGGAAATTATCGATATTTGCTCGAGGATTTTATCCTCCTTTGACAAGTCTTTTGCCTTAAGAAACAATGCTTGTGCATAGTTTTTCACTACTTTGAGATCCAACAACATAGATTCCTAATTTTTTTTAAATAAATGCCTTAAAACATTTTGTTAAATAAGAACTTAACAGCAAAAGCCAAAATAGTCAATTGCTCTATCTCATAAGTTCAGCTCTTATGTTTTAAACATACTCACATAGTTTTTATTTGCAATATAAATCATCACAAAAAACAATATACCAAGCTGCGCTAGGAAATAAGAAAGCACAATAGAGGGCAATTCCGTTGATTTCCAAAGCAACATGCAAATAAATGGCGTGGTGGATGAAAAGATCATACTCCCAATGGAATGAGAAAGACTAAACATCCTCATTCTAATTCCTATCGGAAATAATGACTGAACTTTAATAGCGCATGGTATGGTGTAAAAAGGAACAATAAAGGCAAGAGTGTAATGTAACTCGATCACAAACACATTCATCTCCACCATAAACTCCATCACTAAAACGCAAATTATGCTAGCTGTGAGCGCAATACTAACTTGCGCAATAACCTTAACCTTATCTGCAATATAGCCAGACAATATACACGCTACGCCGTAGAGAGCTATGAGCTTGCTATTATTGGAAGCAGCTTGCTCCGGCGGTATGATATTGATAACATTCGCAGCAAACGCACCGAGAAACACGACTAGGAAATGATAACTCCCACCTATCATGCCATTTACAATGCTTGAAAGAACGAATTTCAGTTTATTATTCCAGATTATTGAGATAATCCCCTCATCCGCATCCAGCCTGGAGCCTGTTGTAGCTTCTTTTAAAAATACCTTGCTCTCACTAAAATAGCCTCGCATCATAAACACAGCAAGACCGAGGATTCCGCCTATCACAAAGTTCATTTTCCAGAGCCATTTAATCTCCTCGTAGCTAATCGCGATATGATACATCACGGAGGCCAAAAGCACACCAATCTGAGACGAGAATGAAACTATCCCAGCGCCAAAATGCCTTTTTTCATTACCAATTTTCTCAGCCACATAAACTTTAATCGCATCCACCTCGCCAGCAAGACTCATCATAAATACCATCCGGCAAAATATGAGCGCAGCCACCGAAAACCAGCTAATCAACTCAAAGCTAGGGATCACAGCAATCAAGCTAGTTGAGATAATCGCCATCACCGTTGCAATCTTGACGCTAGCAATCCGGCTGACCCGGTCAGCAATTTTACCAAATATTATTGAGCCGACAGGACGTGCTAATACAGCAACACTAAAGATCGCAAAAAACACTAGCATTTGCTCGCTATTATCTTTTCCGGGCATAAAATGTTTTGAAATTAGAGATGCAGAAAGACCAAATAATGCATAATCATAATATCTAACAATCGTGGCACAGAAGGCAATTATATATGATGAGCGCTCTTTTAGCTTCACAGTAAAACCCAGATTTGATTGCGTATTTTATTTTCGGCTGGTATTATAGCCATGAAAATATATTTTTTACAAAACAAAACTACGAATAATACACATGATTGGCAAATTAAAAGGAAAAATCGACTCAATCGATGACGGGTATTTCATCATCGATGTTGGGGGTGTTGGCTATATGGTTTATTGCTCTGGAAAGACTATGAGCAAGCTGGTGCCAGACGAATATGCTGAAATATTAGTCGAAACACATGTGCGGGAAGACCATATCCATCTTTATGGTTTTTATGACATGGATGAGAAATCTATGTTTAATATTCTGCAATCAGTAAAAGGAGTTGGCACCAGAATGGCTCTTGGGATCCTGTCGCACCTTGCGCCTGTAGAGATCCAGCTGGCTCTTTCTGCGCAAGATAAAACAATGTTTCTGAGTGTATCTGGCGTTGGGAAAAAGCTTGCGGACAGAATCATCACCGAGTTAAAAGATAAATTCCCATCCACAGGAGTCATATCCCCAGCAGCAATGGCAGCCTCTGCTGCCCGCGGCGGAGCATCGCAAGCTCATTCATCTGTCGGAATGGCAAATGACGCAATATCTGCTCTTGCTAACCTCGGAATCAGCAAGATTGACGCGCAAAACAGAGTTCAAACTATTATCGCCAGCAACCCTGACATATCGATCAACGAATTAATACGCCTAGCCTTAAAAACAGGAGCAAGTAGCACAATATGACCGCAGAAATATTATCAGGCAATGAGCTGGAAAATGACGCAGACTCATCCATCCGCCCCGGCTATTTGCAAGAATTTGTTGGGCAGGAGCATATAAAATCCAATCTGGGTATTTTTATTCAAGCCGCCAAAAACAGAGAGGAGGCTCTTGATCATACGTTATTTTATGGCCCTCCGGGTCTTGGAAAAACATCGCTTGCGCATATTGTCGCGCGTGAGATGGAGGTGAATTTCAAAGCTACCTCAGGGCCCACCCTCTCGAAAGCTGCCGATCTTGCCGCCATATTGACTAACTTGCAAGAAAATGACGTATTATTTATTGACGAGATCCACAGGCTTCATATTGCGATCGAGGAAATTCTCTATTCCGCTATGGAAGATTTTTCCCTTGATATCATCATTGGCGAGGGGCCTGCTGCAAGATCTGTGCGTATCGATCTGCCTAAATTCACGCTGATCGGCGCAACGACTAGGATGGGACTTCTCAGCAATCCATTACGTGATCGCTTTGGCATACCGCTACGTTTGAATTTTTATACTACAGACGAGCTCGTGAGCGTCATCAATAGGGCAGCTAAATTATTTAAAACCAACATAACCGACAAAGGCGCGCAAGAAATCGCAAAACGCTCCAGAGGCACTCCGCGCATAGCCCTTCGCTTGCTCAAAAGAGTCAGAGATTTCGCCACGGTAGATAATAAATCCGAAATAGACGAGCAGATAGCAGATAGCGCCCTGAATCGTTTAGAAGTAGACAAAGCCGGCCTTGATAGCAATGATTATAGGTATTTGAAATTCATCTATGACAATTATAATGGAGGCCCTGTCGGCGTAGAAACGATCGCTGCTGCTCTGTCCGAACAGCGCGACACAATCGAGGAATCAATAGAGCCATATTTGATCCAAATAGGCCTCCTTCAACGCACCTCAAGAGGCCGGATGATCACCAATAACGCCTATCAACATTTAGGGCTAAACTCCCCCCAGGCGAGCGGCACTGGAACCCAAGAAACCTTGTTTGATGAGTAGCACTAATAATGTAGCTTCTAACAAAGGAATATATACAGCTGGATTATGGGTTTTTAGACACTTTTTAAGTCTTCAGTAATGCCGACATAAACTTGATCTGGAAAATTAATAGAACGAATTGAATATACGTAAAACATATAGAGCCCTCCTTCGCTAAAGCTACGGCGGGCAGCTTTCGTTCGCAGAACGAAAGCTGGCAGACAGGGTGGGATTCGAACCCACGGTACGCGCAAACGCACGCTGGTTTTCAAGACCAGTTCCTTAAACCGCTCGGACACCTGTCCATACCTAAAATACCACTAATCTCGTCGAGTGGAACATGGTTGATACCATCTTTTTTACCAAGTTTCAAGAGAAAAATGCTTATACCCTTGAATTAATTGTATATTTGATCTATACACAAGCAATATATAACCATAATATCTGAATATTTAACTTTAAATGTAAGTAATGAAAGGAAACTCGTCTAATTTTATCGCCTTTGATATCGGAAGTAGCAAAATTGCTGCAATAGCCTCTAATATCACAAAACAAGGACGGATCAAGGTTAATTCTCAAATATTACACCATGCAGAAGGCTTTAAGTCTGGCATGATAACGCATATGGAGCTAGCAGAAAACACCATCGTGACTGCTATTTATGCGCTGGAGAAAGAATGCGATAAAAGCATCAAGGAAGTCGCTATATCCCTTTCCGGAACTGGGGTTAAATCATATTATATTAATCATAAAATCAAACTTGGCAATCAAACAATTTCTAAGCAAGATATAAAAAAACTGATCAATAAGGCTCTTTCGGATTTCAAAGTCAAAGATCAAGAAATTATCCACTATTTCCCCATGGAATTTGTGATAGATGAAGGGCAGATAGTAGATAATCCGGTGGGCATGTATGCGCGCTCGGTTTCTTGTCATTTGCATATCATCTCTGCCGACTCCCTCATGCTGATGAATTTGAGCAAATGCCTAGATAAATGCCATGTCCGTATTAACGATGTGACAGTCGCTATATACGCCTCCGCCCTTGCCTGCCTGAGTGCGGACGAGAAAGAACTAGGCTCAATCATTGTTGATATTGGCAGCCACACGACAAGCTTTGGGGTGTTTTTAAACGGGCAGATCGTATATGTAGGCCATGTTCCGATTGGCAGTATGCATATCACCACAGATATTGCCAAACAGTTCTCAATCAGCCTGCATGAGGCGGATAAGCTGAAGATTTTATATGGAAATGCGAATCCGGACTTGATCTCTAAAGATACCACCATAAGGCTTGACGACATCTCTTCAAGTGAGAATTATCACGCTGATTTGTCAATAACAACGATCGAATTATCCAAAATGATACATAGCAGGATTGAGGAGATTTTCTTGAACATCAAAGATCAATATAATCATATATCAATGGATAATTTGATTTCCCGCCGCATGGTCATCACTGGCGGGGCGTCTTCTATGCCTGGGATCAAAAACCTTGCTGCGGAGATTTTCCAAAAGCAAATACGCATCGCAAAACCTGAAAACCTACCAGGATTTGCTGAGGATAATAATCCATATGCCTACTCAACTGTTGTCGGTATGCTCAAGGCGGAATCATCTAAATATCAAAAAGACTCCATCAGATCTTATCAAGACGACTCCGGCGGAATCTTTAAAAGAATGTTTTCGTGGCTCAAAGAAAACGTTTAGTCGTATTAATTTCATTAGTCGCATTGATTTTATATGTAGCTCTCATATATCCAATAAACGCTCATGCGAGCGTCTGGATCCCCAAAACTAATGAATATAAATATTACACATCTTTTTCCATAATAGACAAAAGATCCGAAAACAAAAAGATCAAATGGGCGGACTTATTCGTCAAAGATCAGGAGATGATCCACAAACTTACTAAGCGTCAAAATGCCATCAAAGCTAAAGCGGATGACGAGAATAGAAGCTTATTTAACCACGAGATCGCAGAGCTAAACGATAATGCAGCTTTTCTCAAGGAATTTAAAGAATATAAAATGATTTTGGGCTCACTTGGCGAGGACAAAACATCAAATTTCGAACTGGAATACGGAATCAACGACCATCAAAGCCTCGGCATGAAAATAGGATATAAAACTGATAATTTTTTAAGATCCATAACGCCCCACTATACAGAACAGAAAACAGGAAAAGATTTTGAGCTCTTCTATAAATATCAACTCCTAAAGCAAGAAGGATGGATAGTTGCTATCAGCCCGTCTCTGCAATATTCGACCTATACAGGCTGCAAACCATATCGTCATTTTGACCTCGCCTTGATGGCTGGAAAATCTAGACTGCACAAGAATAATTATACATTATTTTATGAATTTGGCGCCTCCGTCCACGCCCATTCCAAAGAAAATAGCCTGAGCAAAACTGGGTTTACATTATTCATGACAGATGGAATACGCTTTGCAAACAACGTGATAATCACCAACTATATGAAGTACGAACAAAACAGGTTTAAAAATTATGCGCATAATAAAATCCTTTATGAGCAGATTTCAATTGCAAAAGAAATTTATTTTGGTAATCTGAGCAAGCAAAGTTTTACTATTCAGGTAGGATATTTTGCAAAGGGGAGTCTGGTGGCTCGTGGGTATAACGTATCTGGTTTTATTTTTTCTTTATGGTTCAGCCTATAATCAACGCAGCAAAATGCTTTTCAAGCATAGCAAATAGCAATCGCTCAAAACCCGGCGGGGATGATTGTATCATTAATTCTTTGACAGCAAATGACTGGCCGGGTGGTGATCACGTGGATAATGAGTCCATTATTGAATCTTTGATCAAAAATCGCCAGATGCCCTTTATTGATACCCATACAAAGGATATCAACATATTACATTTCAGCAAGATCAACGAATATTGCAGGCAAGGATATCTTGAATTTCAGGACGCAAACGGGAACAGGCATTATGCAATCAATAATCTTTCCGTCATAAAACAAAAGGGATTGCATCTTTCTGAAGGCCATAAATTTCATCTCATCAGAAAGCGAGATTTAACCCAAATTCTTGAAAAACATTTCTCCCACAAACAGAGCATCTGGGCAAGCAACCATCTGAATTCCCTCAATAAAGACGCTTGTGCAAAAGGAGTGAATTACATAAAAATGGTCACTGGTTTTTCTGTTATCTTCTTCGCTATTTTCTTTTTATTTTCGAACTTATTCAACATAGTAAATAATCTATTATATCTATCTCAGAACATCCTGAAAGCTGCGCTATTCAAAAATGGCTTTCGCAAAACAGACAAAAGCTTGGCAAAAAGAACAGGCCCCTTGCCGATATATTCTGTGCTTATTCCGTTATATAAAGAAGATATCAAGGCAAAATTCATTCTCAAATCTATCGAGCTCCTGGACTATCCCAAAGACAAGCTGGATGTGAAGCTTATCATCGAGGCAGACGATATACTCACCATACGCGCGCTTGCTGTTTTGGATATTCCCTCTTACGTCCAGCTGATCAAAGTTCCCTACAGCCTGCCAAGAACCAAACCCAAGGCGTTAAACTATGCGATGGGTTTTGCGCGCGGAGAATTCGTTACCATCTATGACGCAGAAGACCGGCCAGATTCTGACCAATTACTCAAAGCCCTTTATGCATTTGAGACTCTCACCGATGATTATGCATGCGTTCAAGCCAAGCTGAATTTTTATAATGCAAAAGAAAATATACTCACCAGATTTTTCAGTCTTGAATATCGCATATGGTTTGAGTATTTTCTCAAAGGCCTAAGCTTTCTGAACATCCCTATTCCTCTTGGCGGAACGAGCAATCATTTTAAAATAGATAAATTAAAAGAAGTGGGATATTGGGATGCGTATAATGTCACCGAAGATGCAGATCTCGGCATCAGGCTTTATTTGCGAGGCTATAAAGTTCATATCATTGACTCCGTGACTACGGAAGAAGCTCCTGTGAATATATATGATTGGATAGCCCAAAGATCCAGATGGATTAAAGGATATCTCCAGACCATATGCGTTTTTATGAAGGCAAAAAAGGATCGCAAGGTCTTTAGCTTACAAGATTCTCTGTCTGTTTATGTGTTTGTAGGGCTATCGACATATAGTTTTCTCTGCTTGCCATGGTTATTCACATCATTATTGCTTGATGTGGATCCGTATATCCACTATTTACTTATTCTAAACGGAGTGCTTTCTTTGTCCTATCTCTACGCTACAGCATTTTTGGCGCTCATGCGAGAAAGGAGCAATAAAGCTCCATCGCTCCTTGGCGCTGCGAGCTTGTTATTATGGCCGCTATATTTTATATTACACACAATTGCAAGCTATAGGGCAATATACGAAATTGTCGTGTCACCATTTAAATGGAACAAAACACCCCATGGCGTAAGTATTGATGAAATTGAGGAATAAAGGAAAATTGGCAAATAAAGGAGGAATTTATGCGTAAATGGCAATTACATAATGCAAAAGACAAATTGGATGATTTAATAGAAGAGGCGCTAAGTGGCAGCCCGCAATGTATAACCAAGCACGGCGAGGAAGCTGTGATAGTTATTAGTATGGTTGAATATGAAAAGCTCAAAAACGAAGAATCTGATTTAAGGGAATTTTTGGTTAATAAGGGCCCTAAATTCAATAATTTAGAAATTGAGAGACCGCATGGCGTGGTCAGAAGCTATGAAGTATAGATCTATGAAATAACTTTTAAATACAAATATGCAATTAAAATCGAAATATCAATGAGCTGAGGTAATAGTGATCTGTTTTGGCGCAATCTATAGCGTTTTTATTGGCCAACTAATACATATATATTTGTATTAGTTGGAGAAAGAGTGTAAAGTTTTCTCACAAGATTTAATCTAATTGTTAATAATGAAGAAATTGCTAGCCTTATTACAAACTGTGATTCTCCTTTTCCTAATTCCTGGTGTGCCTATTGCCAGGTGGTGCAAGGTGGAAGAAGATAAGATGTTATTTCGTATGACAATAAACATCATATATTACCTAACGATTGCAGTATTTGCATTAATTGAGAATATCTCAGATCTATAACGTATCTTGACACCATTATATCGAATCTACGAAAAGCCACGCGCTCTGCCAGATTTAATAATGCTGATTTTTTAATATACTTTCCAGATCATAGTTGGTATTAATAATATAGAGTTTTTGCATAAGCATTACAACAAAACCCAAATTACAGAAAATCAATATGCATCACGATTCAAATATAACAGACCTTAACCCCCCGCAAATTGAAGCGGTTAATCATACAGAAGGTGCTTTGCTTGTGCTGGCCGGCGCGGGGACGGGTAAAACTAAGGTTTTGACATGTCGTATAGCTAACATCATTGAGAAAAATCTCGCATACCCTTCCGGCATTTTGGCCGTAACTTTTACTAACAAAGCCGCCCGGGAAATGCAAGAAAGGG
This sequence comes from Rickettsiales bacterium, assembly GCA_002402195.1. Classification (GTDB taxonomy): domain Bacteria; phylum Pseudomonadota; class Alphaproteobacteria; order Rickettsiales; family Rickettsiaceae; genus Megaera_A. The sequence continues at coordinate 44,614 of NVVL01000045.1, forward strand.
TTAGCAGCATGATTAATGCAGACGGGCTGAATATCGGAACTTTTCACTCGATAGCCAGCCGGATAGTGCGCTCTCATGTGGAATTGCTTGACATTAATTTGAACAAAACTTTCACCATCATAGATCAAGACGATCAGGTGAAGCTCGTTAAAAATATCGCAATTCAAAAAAACGTTGATGTTAAGCAATATGCGCCCAAAATGATCCATGCGATTATTTCCAGATGGAAGGATCAGGCGCTGCTTCCCGCAAAGCTTAGCAGCGCGGACACCCCCTCCCCTGCGCATAGCATTGCCAAGATGATTTACCGTGAATATCAGATACAGATGCAGGCCTCTAATGTCATGGATTTTGGCGATTTGCTGCTTTATTGCAACCAACTTCTGATTCAGAACCCAGATATTCTTGAGCATTATCAAAATAAGTTCAAATATGTCCTAGTTGATGAGTATCAAGACACTAATGCCGTGCAATATATATGGTTGAGAATGCTTGCCAACAAGCATAAAAACATCTGCTGCGTTGGCGATGATGACCAGTCGATCTATAGTTGGCGCGGGGCAGAGGTTAAGAATATCTTGCGTTTTGAGCATGATTTCCCAAACGCAAAAGTGATCAAGCTGGAGCAAAATTATCGCTCCACATCCTATATTCTGAACGCAGCCTCTAGCATTATCCAAAACAACAAAAGCAGGCATGGCAAGAAGCTCTGGACGGAGCAAAAATCAGGCGAGAAGATAAATATCATCTCCTGTTGGAACGACAAGGAAGAAGCCAGATTCATCTCCACCAAAGTTGAGGAAATCATTCATTCAAAGAAATATAACCCAAGCCAAATTGCGATATTAGTACGAGCCGGGTTTCAAACCAGAGCATTCGAGGAAACATTCATCAGCAACGCCCTGCCCTATCAGATTATCGGCGGGCTTAGATTCTATGAAAGAATGGAAATCCGAGACTTGCTCTCATATATCAGATTATGCATCAACCATAACGATAATCTAGCATTAGAGCGCATCATCAACACCCCTAAGAGATCCATTGGGAATGTGACTCTGAAGAAGATAAAGGACTACGCCTCTGAGGGAGAAATTTCTGTATTTGATGCGCTGCAAAGGATGCTTGCTGAGAATATTTTCAAAGGCAAAGCGGCAGCAAGCTTAGAGCAATTTGTTACCATAATCCTCTCAGCAGCGGCGAAATACGAGTCCGGAACGGCAATTGAGGCGACTAAATTCATTCTTGAAGAGTCCAAATACATACCCCTTCTCAAGGAGGAAAAAACCGACGAATCACGCGGTCGTATTGAGAATATCAACGAAATGCTCAGAGCCATCGATGAATTTGACAATATATATGAGTTTGTCGAACATTCAAGCCTCGTGATGGACAACGCATCCCTCGAGGAGGGGTTCGGCGGAACCGTCAAAATCATGACCCTGCACGCAGCCAAAGGGCTCGAATTTGACCTAGTATTCCTGCCAGGATGGGAAGAAAACATCTTTCCGCATCAAAAGGCCTTATCGGAGGAAGGAGGCAAAGGGCTCGAGGAAGAAAGGCGCATCGCCTATGTTGGCATCACGCGCGCTAAAAAGGAATTATACATCACCCACGCCGAGAGCCGCAGGGTATTTGCTGAGTTTGTCAATTCTCTCCCCTCCAGGTTTTTGAAGGAAATTCCTGAGGAATATTGTAATGATAGGTCGTCCACGAATCGCCTGAATTATGTTGCATCCAAGCATAATTTTTCGATGCAAACCAACAAACCAAAACATAAAATCCCCATCGATAATTCTGATAAAAAAGCAGGCAGCAGGGTGCTGCACCAGAAATTCGGCAGCGGCATAGTCGTCAGAAAAGATGGCGACACGCTGGAAATTGCTTTCGAAAAAATAGGGCTCAAAACCATAAAAGAAAGCTTCGTGGAAGCTGCCAAGTAACGAAAGGCACGCACATAGCTTCTGAAAGATTATCGATGTTATATAAACTCTATAACTATAACTCATTTAAAATAGACAAGTTAAAAATTAATATATTACCAATATTTTCTTTGCAGCAAGCTCTGTTTAATGCGATAATGAACTAACCAGAAGCAGAAAATAAAGGGAAGATTCATGGGCAAAAACAGGCTAGCTGCAGAAGCAACCGTAACCAGACCAACTAAAGAACAACTATCTCACCTCTCTTTTGCACAAGAAGTTAAGCAAGGCGTGAGCGCTGTAGGGGATTTGATCGAAAGAGCTAAAAAATCAGCCGGCGTATCATCTGAGCAATCGCCTGATACATTACTTGAACTCTCAACCGGAATATTTAAACGTGCGATGATTCTGGGCGGCTCAGCTGGAGTGCAGATATATTCAACAAATGATGAAGGAGAAAGGATTGATAAACCAGCCTCCGAGAATGGATTACCCATAACATATGCTCTTTCTCATGGTTCCAGGACATTAATTAAAATCCCTGCTAGGAGCGGAGATCAAGTTATCAACTGGCTAACTTCTGGGAACCCTGCAATCAGTGGAATGTCCAACACTCAAACAACGCAGAAAGGCGCCTTAGCTGATGGCAAGGCCGTTTATAACAGACCTGCAGCAACTCATGCGATTGGGTTTACAAATGACGAACCACGGGAATTAAAAAGCATGCTAATTGGTGTCAGAGATTTTTTATCTAGTAAAATCCTGGGAAGAACCACAAAACATTATGGAGTCGATTTAGGGCTTTGCATGGAAGGCAGCGCCGCCCCGGATGGCAAGAACGGGCATTTATATATTCATTATGAACCACCAACTGAGGCTAGACCAGGGGCAATCTTATTCGGCTGTGAGTCACATGCCCCAAGTTCCTCTCAACATTCAAAAGTAGGAAACTCCAACCCAGTTAGCCCCACGGGATGCTCGAAATTCAAAGTTTTAAAGCATAAGAAAACCATCGCTGGGGAGACAGAATATACAAACACAATAATCCCCGATAAATATCACGGCATGATAGGTGCGCTAGATGATCAAGGTGTTAAGGCTCTAATTACCATAGAGGCTGACAAGTTTGGCAAAAGCCTTGCTTTAACGATGCCCCAAAATTCTCCCTCGGACTTTATTGCCCAGTATGTAAACTCCCCCGAGACAGAAAAGAATTTACGCACACTGCCGGAGCTACCCACCTCCGCACAGAAAACTCCCGCTCCTCTCGCAAAGCCAAACCTATTTATACGCATTGCAAATAAGGTAAGTTTCGGGCTTCTATTCCATGACACTATGAAGGAATATAAATCCGAGAAAAAAAGATACAAAATTCAAAGCGCCATAGGAGCTGAAAACACAAACTCTCCCCCTAAAAAGAGCCTCAGAAAACGCCCTCATCCACCTCTTACGCCACCCCCACCGCTCACTCCAAGCCGCACCCCACCAACACCAACCCAGGAAGCAAGCCGGATACGGTAAAAAGTTTTTAAAACTGATGGGTTTAGAAGCTGCGCGGGTAGCTTCCAAGAAGTGCAAATTTCAGAATAAAAAATAAATATACTTGTATGAATATACTTATTAAGATATACTATAACCATGAATGGAAAACAAATCATACGAATTCTTCAAAAAAATGGCTGGAGCATTTTAAGAATCAGAGGTAGCCATTATCGTTTGGGAAAAGCCTGCTTTTCAGCATTACAAAAACAAACAGGAGTAAAATTATGATAATTAAATATCCATGCAACATCACCAAGGATCAAGATAGATTTTTAGTCACCTTCCCAGACTTCCCCGAAGCCTTGACTGAAGGGCTGAATCTTGAAGAGGCTTTATTCAATGCAATCGAAGCACTAACCCTAACTTTAGAGGCAAGATTAGATGAAAAAATAGATATCCCCACCCCATCTTTAAAAAAACATCAATATTGGATTACACCTTCCGTACAAGTCCAGTCAGCATTATTAATACGCTTTGCTAGAGCAGAAAAGACAATATCTGACTTAGCTAGAATATTAGAAACCTCTTGGCCAGCTGCTTCAAAACTAGAAAACCCCCATCATTGGCCCACACTAAGACAGCTTGACAAAACCGCTGCAGCCTTAGGCAAAAAACTAGTTATATCCATGGAAGAAATTGTTAGATAGGAAGCTGTGCCCGCAGACCTAAAATACAGAATATTCTAGATTGCGGACGTAGCTTCTTAGCGCTTCTATTCAGGCAGATTTTCACAAAAACCTGCTAGCTCGTTTTGTACATCTACAGGAAAAAAATCACAACACTCTGCGATAGCTTCGCATGCACCAATAACTACTTGCAAATGAGTATGGGTGGCTTTGGGGAATGAATCCCAGAATGATGCAGAGAGATTGGCCACAATCATTACATAATTATCACCCATCGCACCTATTAATTGAGAATACAACCCATTTTCTACGACCTTGAGTAAAAACTCCTCTATTTCATTAGAATTCATTTTTCCAAAAAATGTATTCCAGTCTATTGACAGCTCTGAGGAAAGCTCGATCATTGTAGGGAGAGCGCCTGATTCCACAAGATCTGTTAAAACATTTTTTTGTGCATCGAGTTTCAGCTTATTCCATGCATCTGAAAAGTTTATTGAGCAAGATGCAAACGCTTCTAAAACAGAAGAAACCTCAGCTAGACAAGTGGCGCTCAAAAGACTACTTGCTACATCTGGAGTAAACTTACCCCCTATTTTTTCTATAACTTCTTTTAATACGTTTGCCTTCGTAGCCTCAGACAGCAAGAGACCAAGACCCCAAGCATCGTAACCATTTAAAACTCTAGATAATTGCTCATCTGACACAGAAATAAAGACTTGTGCAAACATTTTTGAATTGTAGAAAACTGCGTGTATAACTTCATCGTTTAAATGGTGTGCTAACACTTCAGATAAAATATCTTTCTCCGCTGCAGCCTTTAATACCTCTAGATTGTTCTCGAGGAATATTTTTCTAAAAAGACGAGATGTACTAAAGATGGCATCATTCCCATTCATCTTTTTGTAACTATCCATTATATTATGCAAAAAACCACCTTGCGCAGATTTTAATACTACATTATAGATATCTTGTCTAGTAGCGCATGAATGGCTCATCATTTTTAATATAGCATCCTGATATATTTTACTCATAATTTTACTCATAAATTGATTATCTTCACTAAATATACGCACACAAAATGCATGCATTATCCCACCTAATATTACAGAGTAACTAATGTATGTCAAGCTTTAGCTCGTTGCTAGTTTTACAAAAACTCTGCATATCAACAATCACCTAACCCAACTAAACTCAGCTCATCACATCCAGTTTGACTGGTCACAAATTCGCAAATGGTCAGAAGTCGTACCAACTCTCCAAACAGCCAGCATCGATTCTCTCATTTCAACAAGATCGATTCCCTGCTTGACTGTGGTTTTGGAAATCGTTATATTTACGAGAGTCCTGGTTGCTCTGGCGCGGGGGGCGATCTTTTGTTATTATACCAAATAGTTTGTAATTTTTGATATCTATGGAATCTGAAGAAAAAAATAAAGTCGTTTCGATGCTAGTGTGGCTTTGTATAACATTATTTTATTGTTATCAGCTGGTCTTGCGTATGCTGCCTAATGCGATTATGACTGATATTATGACTAAATATAGCATCGGAGCTTCCGAATTTGGCTCGTTTGCGGGTATTTATTATATTGGCTATATCATCGTGCATATTCCGGTTGGGATGTTGCTTAGTCGCTTTGGCGGGAAAATAGTGCTGCCGATCGCGATTGCTTGCACTGCTTTGGGGCTTATTCCTCTGGTTTATTTCGACTCATGGACTAGCGTTATTATCGGCAGAGTGCTGACGGGTGTTGGCTCTTCTGCGGCGATTGTTGGGGCTTTGCAGATCTTTCGTATATTATACCCAGCAAAATTCTCGAGAATGCTTGGGTTTATGGTGTTTTTTGGCTTGATCACGGCCGTGTATGCCGGGGTGCCTATATCCCAAATCATCCAGTCAATCGGGATGGATTATACCGTCTCTATCCTGCTATATTCTGGGATAGTGCTAGCATTTGTGACCTATGTATTAATGCCGAAATCCACAAATACAGCCTCAGAAAGCAGCATGCTTGGTGATATTAAGGCTATTATCTTTAATTATCGACTTTTCTTTACTAGCATATTCGCAGGGCTGATGGTTGGTCCGGTGGAAGGGTTTGCGGATGCTTGGGGAAGTGCGTTTTTGATAAATGTATATGGCATAGAAAAAACAATTGCGAACTCTATCACGCTGTCAGTATTGCTTGGAATGTGCGCGGGGTGCATTATTCTGCCTTATATCGCCGAGAAAACTAAATTATATTTTGGTGTGACGATTTTTTCCGGGCTCGTGATGATTTTGGGGTTTGTTTATATATTAAACGGCAAAGCGAGCGCTGATTCATTATATTATGCCTGTATTATTATTGGAGTATTTTGTGCATATCAAGTGGTGATTATTGCGAAAATTGCTAGTTTTGTCTCCTCTGACAGAAGCGGCATGGCGGCTGCGATCGCTAATATGATTATTATGTTCTTTGGTTGGGTTTTTCATAATTCAATCGGTATGAGGCTTGATAGTTTATGGGACGGAGAAATGCTGGGTGATATGAAAATATATAGCGCAGATGCGTTTATTAGTAGTATATCCATTATACCTGCTGCAATATCTATTGCTATAGTGGGGCTTGTGATTATTGCAATGTCGAATATAGTGCGCGTACGATTGGCGCAGAAGGTAAATAGTTTAAAATAGGTAGTATGATGATGAGATTAATAGCATGTTTTATAATTTGTATATTACCGCTAACAATTCAGGCTCGAGACGGGGTTGGTGATGCTATTGAGCAAATAATCACCAAGACCGACCCTAGTTTGAATATCGGGATTAAGATTACTAATCTGGATAAAAATAAAGTTGTTTTTGCAAAAAATGCAGCCAGATATTTTATCCCCGCAAGCACGCTGAAATTTATAGCGAGCGTCGCATTTCTTGAGCATTTTGGGAAGGATTATCAATTCACAAGCCGGGTGCTTAAAAAAGGCTCCAGCTATTATCTCGACATTCACGACCCTGATTTTAAAACCGAAGATCTAGCGCATTTGGTTAAGGAACTTGCTGAATATTCTGGGAAAAAAATCAAGGGGAATATATATATTTTGAACAGGGAATTCTCCGTCCCTCCTGCCATGGGAGACAAAACCTGCAGCGACATAACCTATTGCATGGGCGCACCAGTGACATTAGTTCATATTAATAAAAATTGCAGCAGATTGCCGGTTTCTGCAAAGCGAGTGGGCAAGAAAATCTCAGTCAAACCAGATGAGGATTTCCCATATCACATCAAAAACAATACAAAAACCATCCCAAAAGGAGAGCGGGACAGGTTGCGTGTTGATGTGAAAAATGGTCAATATATCATCAGCGGAACCCTATGTATGGGCAGAGGAAAGGTTGAGATTGGCGGAGTTGTTTCGGATAATAATCTGTCTAATGTAAAATATCATCTCAAGAAGCAGCTTGCTAAAGCCGGCATTCAGCTCAAGGGGAAGATTTTATACAAAAAAACTTTGCCTAAGGGAAGGCTTGTCTCATCGGTTTCCAAAAGCTTGCAGGACATAGTCGCTATTGCGCTGAAACAATCGGATAATTTTATTATGGATTATCTGCTTGCAGAATTGGCGACTCAAAATAATCAACATGAATGGAGGCTTGCTGTCAGTTCTTTAAAAAAATTGGTTCATGAAAAGCTTGGGGTGAATCTTCAGAACTCTGTGATCAAAGATGTTTCTGGCTTGTCCCGTTCTAATTTAATTGCGATTAATCAGTTTGACTCGTTGCTAAAACAAATAGCCAAACAACCAAATTTCGCAGAAATCAAAGGGTTTATGGCAATCCCCGGGGAAGATGGCACTCTGCAAGAGCGCTTCAATGGAATGAAAAAACTATATGCCAAAACTGGAACTTTAGGCAATGTGTCCAACATTATCGGCTATTTTTACGATAAGAATAACGAGCTCCACAGCTTTGCTATTTTCTCGAATAATTTTTATGGCAGAAGAGCTAAATATCGCATGCTTCAAGAGGATATAATCAGGCTAGTTGCTGGGGATAACAGCTTCTTAGAGTAGTAAAATTTTTGGTAATTTGAAGATGAATATTAGTTTTAAGCCTCTTTGTGAATCTGACTTTCCATTGATGCTTAAGTGGCTTGAAGCACCACACGTAAAGCAATGGTGGGATCTGGATATTGTATGGACATTGGAATTGGTTCAACGAAAATATAGTAGTTATGCTAATGGGTATAAGAATCTAAAACTTAATGATCAGATTATCAAAAAGCCAATATATGCTTTTATTATTTTTGCAGGCGATGTGCCGATTGGTTACATGCAATATTATAATAGTCATGATTTTCCTCCGGAGCAAAGTTATAACTGCTCTGAATTTTTAGAACATTGCGCTGGTCTTGATTGGTATATTGGCGAGGTGGAATTTATAGGAAAAGGTATAGCCTCGCAAATATTTTTACTTTTTTTGGAACAATTCGTTTTTTGTAAATTTGATCACGTGCTTGTTGACCCAGACTCTCAAAACACCAAGGCCATCCACATTTATGAAAAAATTGGTTTTACTGTAATTAAAAAAACAATTAATAAGAATCTACTAATGATTAAAACTAAAAATAACTGCTCAAGGATTAGCTAGCAGTTTAATTGACTCAGAAGCTATATCCGCAAGTCTAGTTCATCTCACCAAAACATAACTTGCCCGCAAGCAAGCTCCAAAACCGGGTTAGCCGCATAAAAAATACAATAATCAGGCTATCCCAGGGAATATTAAGCTAATTCCCCCTGAAGTTTCAACTGAGAACGGAGCTTTGATATAGCTCTTTGGCTCATGCCCGTAATAGAGGAAATAATCTTCGGGGCAAAGTTCTCCTTCAGCATGCGAGCAACAGTTTTTTTGCGCTCTACTTCTACGCCAATCTTCTCGCCTCTCTCCTCGCCAATCGATATACCTTCTTCTCGCCCCTCGGCTAGGCCATCCTTCCAGCCTTCTTCTCTGCGACCATCTGCAATAGTTTTCATCACTTTTTCTCCGTTATTACCTATTTTATCTATTTGTTTCAACATAAATGAAACCAGTTCGTCTTTTCTCTCTATTGGA
>NVVL01000046.1 GCA_002402195.1 Rickettsiales bacterium
CAACAGTTGAACTGCTTGGTGTCCCTGGACAATCAACTGACGCAATGGGTTAAGTGCGAGGTACATGTTGAAGGCTAGGACTTTTTTAAGAACAAAAGCAGAAAAAGCCACTCTGGAGGCAGAAACTGCAACGAAAGCAAAAACAAATTTTCTTGCATTTACCGCCCATGAGATCAGATCTCCTTTAGGGTTTATAATTACCGGGTCAGAAATGATGGCTAAGGGATTTACAGGAAAATTATCAAAACAACACCAGGAATACGCGGAAGGGATTCATGAAAATGCTCAGCAAATTCTGGAGTTTCTTTCTGATATCCTTGATGAGAGCCAGATTATTGAAGGTAAATTTAAAATACGCAATACTCAAACCCAGCTGGAAGATGTTATCAATGAGGCAATAAAGGTTAATCTCGCTAGATATCATAAGAAAAAAATCAATGTCGTCTCCAAGATGGAAGAGAATTTACCGCTTTTAATATGCGATAGAAGGCGAATATTGCAGGTGCTGAGCAATCTTATTAGTAATAGCTTGAAATATTCAGATGACCATACCACAATCACATTAACTGGCAAAGTTGTGAATAATAAAATGGAAGTCCAGATTATTGATGAAGGCATTGGCATGGATGAGAAGGGCATAAATATTGCTCTGAGCAGCTATGGAACATTAGAGCATGGCAGGCATTATTCGGATGGTTCATATGGTCTTGGGCTACCGATTGTTAAAATGTTACTCAATGCTCATGACGCTACGTTATCTATCAAAAGCGAAAAAAGCAAAGGAACTGTTGTTAAAATTGTTTTCCCTAAGTATAAATTAGTCTACAATGCTCCAAATCTAGATAAGACAAAGGGACAATCATAAATTATGGATTATAATAGGGAAAGATTTTTAAAGAAGCTTAGAAATATTCCGCTCATCATACCGTTATTGATAATTCTTTTGTGCGTTTATGGGTTTGTTCTATTATATTCCGCAGCTGGTGGGTCGTTCCATCCTTGGGCATATAAGCAAATCACTGTTTTTTGTATTTTTATGCCTATATCAATATTGATTGCCATGATGGATTTGCGGCTAATCTATCGTTTTTCATATTTATTTTATATCGTAACATTATTGCTTTTGATAATAGTAGAACTTACTGGCAAATCGGCTAAAGGGGCTACGAGGTGGTTGGATTTTGGTTTGTTTACTGTGCAACCATCAGAGCTTGTGAAAATATCTGTAGTGCTTATGCTGGCTAAGTATTTTCATGAATCTGACAAATATAATACAAGTGAATATGCTATAATAATACCCATTATTGCCGCCGCTATACCTATTGTACTTGTGATAAAAGAGCCTGATCTTGGAACGGGCATTATTACTATTATTGTTGCAGCTGCGATATTTTTTGCAGCCGGGGTCCGGATGTTATATTTTATAGTTGGTGGCTTTTTGACCCTGTCTGCTATGCCCATTATCTGGTTTATGATGCATAATTATCAGCGCACTAGGGTGCTCACATTTCTGGATCCGGCAAGAGATCCTCTTGGGGCTGGATATAATATTATCCAATCAAAGATCGCTATTGGGTCTGGCGGGTTGTTTGGCAAAGGTTTGCTTAGTGGAACTCAGAGCCATTTGAACTTTTTGCCTGAGCATCAAACAGATTTTATATTCTCATTTTTGGCAGAGGAGTTGGGTTTTGTCGGCGGGATGGTTCTTTTGATTTTATACTCATTGTTAATAATAAGCTCTTTGGCGGTGTCAATTAATTGTAGATCAAAATTTGCAAAGCTTATTGCGGTGGGTATCACAACATTATTCTTTGCTCACGTGTTTATCAATATTGCTATGGTGATGGGGCTTTTGCCAGCAGTTGGGGTGCCATTGCCGCTGATTTCATATGGGAGAACGATGCTGGCCTCTATATTAATTGGTTTTGGATTTGTGATGAATGCTGCTGTTAACCAACGTAGTAACGTCTGAATATATTATGCTTAAATCTATATATAATTTTTTACTTCGCGCTTTATCCGCTTTATATCTGGCGCTACTTTGTTTGCTGCCTTTTCAGTGGCATAAGATAGGCTCTTATAGCGAGATATTCCCTGCTTTTGATTTAATTATTGTATTTTATTTGAATACATATAAAAATCTGCAGCATTGGCATTTATTTATCATAGGGTTGATTGTGGACAGGTTTTATTTTCTGCCCGTAGGCTCTAGCTCTCTTTTGTTTATATTGGCGAATATGGGGTTAAAAGTGATTGCTAGATGGTTGCTGCTGCAGAATTATTTGACAAATTTTGCTATATTCTGTGTTTATAGTATATTTATTATGCTATCGAGAGAATTAATTGTTACTATAAAAAGCACATATTATATCGAAGGCTTTGCCTTATATTTTTATATTCTTACTACTATTTTTGCCTATCCAATTATTTGTATGCTAATAAACAAACCAATTAAAATACTTACTACCCATGCTGAATAAGGACACTATAAACAAACAAATAATGACTCGCAGGACTTTTGTCATTGGCGCGGGGAAGCTTGGATTGTTGTTTTTGCTTGCGGGCAGAATGTTCTCTATGCAGTTTATTAAAAAGGATGAGTATAAAACTTTATCAGATAAAAATAGAATAAAAGTTATCATCATCCCGCCTGATCGTGGGCAAATCTTTGATGTTAATGAAAATATCATAGCGAAAAATAATACTTGTTTTCACCTATTTTTGGATAAAAATGTAAATCCTCGCTTCTCAAAGGAAATAAGCCTTGTAACAGAGATTTTGGAGCTAGATGATGTGCATATTAAAGAAGTGCAGAAAAGGGTCAGAAATGCTGGGCGCCGTATAGCTGCTGTGATTATTGACTGTCTTAACTGGAAGCAAGTGGCAATCATAGAAGAAAGACGATCTGAGTTTAAGTCTCTATTTGTGGATACTGGTTTTAATCGGTTTTATCGCTCAGGAACTGCTACTGCTCATATCGTTGGGCATCTTGGCAAAGTGCGGAAAAATACAAAAAATCAATCACTTAAGCTAGTTGGTGAGAATTTTCGAGTGGGAGTAAATGGCATTGAATCTTACTATGAAGAAAGCCTGCGCGGTAAATTTGGCAATAAAAGAATCGAAGTGAATGCGCGCGGGAAATATGTTAGAGAACTTGGCAACATGGCTCCTACCCCCGGCAAAGATCTGCATCTGAATATCGATATTGCACTGCAAAAGAAAGCTCTTTCCTATCTTAGCTCGCAAGGGTGCAGCGCAATTGTGATGGATTGCACGAATGGCGATGTCTTGATTTCAGCCTCTGCCCCTTCTTATAACCCGAATGAGTTTTATAAATTATCCAATAAATATTGGAATAGCTTAATCAATAATCCTTATAAGCCTTTGATAGACAAGACTATACGCTCGCTCTATCCTCCTGGTTCGATTTTCAAAATTATCACCGTGCTGGCAGCGCTTGAGTCTGGCGTTGACCCGGCGGATAAGATCATCTGCACAGGCGGGCCGGTGATTAAAGGCAGTAAATATTTCAGATGCGCCCGCAGCCGTGGCCATGGCGCTTTGAACATGATAGATGCTGTGAAGCATTCTTGTAATACATATATATACGCAATTGCAAGGCAGATCGGGGCGGATAAAATCATGGAAACAGCAAAAAAACTTGGTTTAGGCGCCCCCACGGGAGTTGATTTGCCTGGGGAGTTGTCCGGTTTTATTCCCTCCAAAAGCTGGAAAAAAGAGCGATATGGTACAAAATGGCGAACAGGAGACACTTTGAACCTTTCTATCGGCCAAGGCGATTTACTCTCAACCCCAATGCAGCTGGTGAGGCTTATTGCTGCGATAGCGAGTAATGGAAAATTATTTACTCCAAGAATCGTCAAAGGGGAGGGGCCGCCTGAATATACTCAAATAGACATTAGTCCGGAGCATTTGGGTATATTAAAAACAGCCCTATATCATACTATGAACAGCAAGGGTGGGACTGGATACGCAAATCGTATAAATTATAAATCAATGCGAATGGCAGGCAAGACAGGAACAGCCCAAGTGCAGTCGAAGAAACATACACACGATAATTTAAGCAGAGAGGATATAGCCTGGAAAAGTCGTAATCACGCAATTTTTTCCGGATATGCCCCGTTTGACAATCCTAAATATGCGATTTCGATCTATTACGACCATGGCGGCGGAGGGAGCAAATCAGCCACCCCAATCGCCAAAAAAATCATGTTGGATGTGTTGTCGAAATATGCAAATAAGCTTTAAGAAGCTACGCAGGCATCTCCCAGGCACGCCCAGCACCCCAAGACACCCCCCCGGCGCGTCTACCTCATTTTGGCCATAATCACCCTATCGAGACCGGCTAGATCTTGGTGGGTGCGGGTGTTCTTGAAACCGTTTGCGCTCAGAATAGAAATAATGGCGTTTTTCTGGGAATATCCGATTTCTAGCAGTAATCTTCCTCCGGGTTTTAGGTGTTGGCTGGCTGCATTAATGATGGATTTATATGCAGCAAGACCCTCTTCTGGGGCGTATAAAGCGAGTTCGGGCTCAAAAAGAAGCGTTTCTTTGGCCATTTGATCTTGCTCGCTTTTGGCGATATATGGTGGGTTACTGATGATATAGTCATATTTTGCTTCCCCCAGCTGGTCGTACCAATCACTTATGCGGAAATTTATTTGCCCGGAAACATCGTGAATCTCGGCATTAATTTTGGCAATCTCTAATGCTTGTTTGCTGATATCTGTGGCTGTTATGCTTGCTGCTTGGATATGTTTTGCAAGGGCAATGCTGATTGCGCCGCTACCAGTGCCAAGATCTAAGATTTTTATGGTTTTATTATGGGGGAGCGGGTCATTTAGCACAAGATCAATCAGCAGCTCGGTTTCAGGGCGGGGGATCAGGACGTTGCGATCTATGCGGAGTTCCAGACCGTAGAATTCCTGCTGTCCCAAAATATAGGCTAGGGGCTCTGAGGATTTGCGCCTGGAGACTAGCGCCATGAACTCCTTTTCTTCTGCAGGAGTTAGTTCTTGGTTATAGTTTAGGAGCAATTCCTCATGAGTATATTCCATAGTTGCACAGAGTAGCAGCCTTGCATCTAGGCTTGGGGCGCGCTGGTTGCTTAATTCTTTTATAGCAACTTTTAAGATCTGTCTGATTTGCATCTCTAATAATCCACCTTTAGGAAATATAGCCCCTCAGATGGAGCGGTGAAACCGGCGGCTTTTCGGTCTTTTGCTTCTAGAACGTCCTTGATCTTTTCTGCTCTCCAGTGCCCCTTCCCTACCATCAGCAGGCTTCCGACGATATTACGCACCATATGATGAAGGAAGGATAATGCTGAGAAATATATCTCAATATCATCGCCATTTTTGATGATCTGAATCTTATCCAACGTTTTAAATGGCGATTTGGACTGGCATGCACTTGCGCGAAATGAGCTGAAATCATGATGACCTAATAGATATTTCGCCGCTTTTTGCATTTCCTCGACGTCTAAATCGTGCCGAATCCAGCATTTCTTGCCGCTATCTATGACATTAACCGCATTGCGATTGAGTATTTTGTAAACATAATGACGAGTTTTAGCGGAAAATCTAGCGTGAAATTCTGAATCTACTAGCTCAATATCCACTATAGCAATCGTGTGCGGGCGACAAAAATGATTGATTGAATGCATCAGGCGCGCAAGATCATGAGATTTCTCCAGATCAAAATGCGCAACCTGACCGTAAGCATTCACACCCGCATCCGTTCTGCCGGAAACATGAAGAGTGACGTGCTCCTTGCTGAAGGCAAAAATTGCGTCCTCAACTACTTGCTGCAGAGACAGACTCTCTTTTTGCCTCTGCCAACCGCAATAATTCGCACCTAAATATTCCAGAGTTATTTTGTATCTGCTACAAGCGCTACCCATTTACCATGTAGTATTTTTTGTTGTGTTCTCTCCAAGAAAACTGATCATTTTCTTCGATCTGGTAGGGTGCTTTAGCTTGCGCAGTGCCTTTGCCTCAATCTGACGAATACGCTCGCGTGTGACGTTGAATTGCTGCCCAACCTCTTCTAAAGTATGGTCCGTATGCACACCAATACCGAATCTCATACGCAAAACGCGTTCTTCCCTTGGGGTCAGAGTTGAGAGAATCCTGGTTGTGGTCTCACGCAGATTAGTCTGAAAAGCAGCTTCATTAGGCAGCACAGCGTTTTTATCTTCGATAAAGTCACCAAGATAACTGCCATCCTCATCACCAACGGGGTTTTCAAGACTTACAGGTTCCTTGGCAATTTTCATCACCTTACGAACGCGATCAATTGGCATGGCAAGACGCGCAGCAATCTCGGCTGGGGTTGGCTCGTACCCAAGCTCCGTCATCATCTGACGTGACGTTCTGATGATCTTATTAATAGTCTCAATCATATGAACAGGGATACGAATTGTCCGTGCCTGATCTGCGATAGATCTAGTGATTGCCTGACGAATCCACCAAGTAGCATAGGTGGAAAACTTAAAACCGCGACTATATTCAAATTTATCAACCGCTTTCATGAGGCCGATATTACCTTCTTGAATCAAATCAAGGAATTGCAAACCACGATTAGAGTATTTTTTAGCAATGGAAATCACCAAACGCAGATTTGCCTCGATCATTTCTTTTTTAGCTCTGGATGCCTGTCTTTCACCTTTTTGAATCGCATTCACAACCCGCTTAAATTCAGGCACATTAAGACCAGCTGCTTCTTCTGCTTCCCGGATATTGGCAAGGAATTTATCGATCGCTTCTTTTTCTTCGCGGAGGAAGTTTCTCCAAGCTGCTTCTTTTTTCTTATGTAGTTTTTCTAACCATTCTTCGTTAAGATGCGCGCCGACATACTCCTTCAGGAAGCTTGGGCGTTTTACCTTATGTTTCTCAGCTAATTTCAGCAGCTCCATCTCTTTACTGACTAAGGCTTTATTTGCAGTGTAGACATCTGTCAAAATCTCCTCAACGCGCTTGCTGCTGAAATGCACAGAGGTCACCGCTTCAACAAGAGTTGCTATCGTTTTTGTATATGCTTTATCATTCTTTAGAGATGATTTTTTTTCAGTACTCGCAGAGCTTGCAAAATATTCTCTTGATTTTTGGAGTAACTCTTCACATATCCCGGCGATTTCTTCCATTTTGTCGGTAATAGAAGGCAAAAGCTCGGCTTCCATTGCTGTGACTGATAAAGAGGGCGTGTCTTCTTTTTCCATAGAGTCGGCATCAGAATCAGCGTCAGAGTCAGGATTGCTTTTTTTACCCGCGCCGGCTTTCAGCCCATCTTTTGGCTCCAGATCTTCTTCTGCGACTTGTCGCTCCACGACTTGTTGCTCTGCCAGCTCTTCTTGTTCTTCTTTTTCTATCAGATCGTTTTCCTCTATCATACCAGTGTCGGTGACAAGATTTGCATCAAGATCTATAAGGTCTCTGAGGAGGATATTTTCATTAACCAAATCTTCGAACCACTTAATAAAGCGTTTCATAGCAAGTGGACTCTCGCATAGAGAGTTCAACATTAGCTCCTTACCCTCATCAATGCGCTTTGCAATGACAATTTCGTTCTCACGAGAAAGCAGCTCAACACCGCCCATATCACGCAAATAAAGACGCACGGGGTCATCAGTGGAGCCATTATCAACAGAGATATTGTCAGAAGGCGTTTCTTCGTCAGAAGAGGCAGAGCTTCTGCTAGAGACGGTTAATTCTTGATTCACATTGATATCAAGCTTGATATCTTCATTATCATCATCTTCGATAATATCGATTCCGGCATCAGAGAATTTTGAAATAGCACCTTCAAGATCCGTAACCGACAAATCTTTGTTTGCAGAAATAGATTTATTTATCTCGTCATAAGTAACGAAGCCTTTCTTTTTTGCTTTTGATACTAAATTGTCAAGTTTCTTAGCATTTGATGCAGCTTGAACTGCCTGTCTAGTTGTTATGTTCATCGGTTATTGCCAAATATTATAATGATAAAATATCGCTTTAATTATTTATAAAATCATCGCTTAGCTGCGCAAGATGTTTAGAGATCGCTTGAATTTCTTCCATGTAGGAAGAAGATTTAGACTGCTCTTCACTCGCCTTGCTATTCAGTGTGTTCATATATTCTTTTTTCAGTAATAATAAATAGTGTTTTTTGTACAGCCATTCAAAAACTTTCTCCTGATCAATATTACTCTTGTTTAAGGATAATGAATCTAAAAATAAAGTATCAGAAGCGGATAATACTAAATAAGTGTCATAAAATCCAGTATTTTCTACATTCTCCCGGATTAGCTGGTCAGCAGAGCCCTCTTCGCGCGTGATAATATCGAAGATCCAGTTCTTGAATTCGTCAAGCTCCCTGTTCTCTAGCATTAAATTCGGCAGAGTCTCATCCTCGTGAACTTTCTTGATGATTTCAGGAAATTTGAGCATATAAGCACATATCGAATATTCCAGGAACTCCATTTCGGAATATTCTTTGGAAGCAAGGAGCTCTTTACTGATAGTTTTGTTGTTGTTATTGTAGTTATAGCCATTATTATTGCCATAGCTATTGTTATTACTATAGTTGCCATTGTTACCATGGTTATTATTATAATTAGATTTCTTCTTGCGCACTAAATTATTCCAGATCATATCTTTGAAATATCGTCTGAAATTCGCTTTTAATGTTCTATCCTCAATCTTTGCCGAATAATCCTCGAGTTTTTGCTCAAGGGCGGATCTGGACTCTGCGCTATTAAAGCTTTTTCCCGCATATTCATTTTTCCAGATCATCTCAGATAGCTGGGTGCGTCTTTGCAATAGGTCAGAAAATCCCTTAGAACCGCTTGCTTTTAGCAAATCGTCAGGGTCAGAGCCCTTTGGCAGCTCAATAAATGATACTGATTTATTGTGGGCGATATGCACAAGGGCATTATTTATCAACCGAGCTGCTGCGCGCATGCCGGCGGTATCTCCATCCAGGCATGAGATGATCTCGTCACCAGAGCGCCATAATTTTTGCAGGTGATTTTCGGTAACAGAGGTTCCAAGACTTGCAACAGCTTGCTTGAATCCGGCTTGATGCAGGGCGATCACATCCATATACCCCTCAACTATGATGGAGTAATTATCTTTATAAGAATGACCCGTTGCTATATTCTCGCCGTATAATGTATCGCTCTTTTTAAAGACTAATGTTTCTGGCGAGTTGATATATTTGGGCAGAGAGTCACCTATTACCCTGCCTCCGAATCCGACTACTTTATTATAGATATTTCGAATGGGGAACATAATCCGCTTATTAAATATTTGGTATATTCTACCATCATCCTTTTTGCCCACTAAGCCTGCTTTGAGTAAATCTTTCAAATCAATCGATTTTCTGGCAAAAAATTCCTCCAGCTGCTTGCCGCCCGGGGCATAGCCGATCGAAAAATCCTTGATTGACTCAGCGCTAACGCCTCTTTTATCTAGATATTTCGTAATATCATTATTCAAATTACTAGCAAAAAACTGGGATGCTAGTTCTAGAATATTGTAAATTTGCTCAGATTCTTCGTAGCGTTTTTCTTGCGCTTTTGAAACTTTTGGCAATTCTATACCATTCTCACCGGCGATTTTTATTGCAGCATCTTTGTAGCTAATACCGTTTATCTCCGAAACAAATCTTATGACATCCCCATGAGCGCTACAACCGAAGCAATGATAAAATCGCTTGATATCATTCACCGTGAAGGAGGGAGTTTTCTCGTTGTGGAATGGGCATATCCCCAGATATTCCTTGCCTTTTCTGGTTAGAAGCAGTCTTTTTCGAACAATTTCGGATACAGGAACTAATTCTCTGAGGTGATTATAGAATTCTAATGAAATTTGCATGATTTATAACATTAACCCCAGAATAAAAGTAGATAGAGCATAGGTTACAGGAATCGAGAAATTATCATCGATGCCAATTTGCTTTGAGAATAATTCCACTAAAGTTGCAAAAAAGGAACTAATGATGATTATCATAAAGCTGGTAGTGTAGCCAATCGTGAAATAAGATAATATACTTATGAATATTGCCGATAGAAAGAATGCAGCAGAGCCTATATATGATTTTCCGTTTATCACCGGGCTGCCAAATTTCATTCCGATAAGAGCGGCAAAACTATCTGAAATAATCAATATTAGCCAGGACGTGATAGCCAGGCCTTGCGAAAAAAACAAGCATGTTATCAAAAATCCAAACGCCATATAGCTGGCTCCGCTTAGGGCAAAACTCCCGGTTTTTTCGCTAAAACGCAAAAATTGTCCTAAAAATTTATCGATTACACCTTTAATTTTCTTATCATAATGCCTAGATATATCTATATAGAGTGTAGTGCCTGCAATGATAGTCAGGATAATACCCATAATAATTTTGGAAGTAAGCAGATATAAAATCGGCATCGCAATAGCGCAAATATGAAAGGCTTTGCGACGAATTTCAAAATTAAATGCTGTATTATTCATAAAAAAATGGAACCTTATGTTTGACAAAATTTACTGGTATAAATATACTTCAAATCTTAACTTAAACAAGATATAATCGCTATGGAGAAATTTCCAATTACCCAAAAGGGGTATAAAAAGCTAGAAGCAGAGATAAAACAACTCAAATATGAAGAGCGTCCTTCTATCATTGAAGCAATAGCCACGGCTAGAGAATTTGGTGATTTGTCAGAAAATGCCGAGTATCACGCAGCGCGCGAGAAACAAAGCTTCGTTGAAGGCAGAATACTTGATCTGGGAGGTAAGTTCTCTAGAGCAGAAATCATTGATACATCCAAGCTTTCAACCGATAGCGTGAAGTTTGGTGCCACGGTCAAATTGATTGATGATAAGACCGAAGAAGAGTGTACATACCATGTTGTGGGCGAGTATGAGGCAGATATCACAAAGAAAATGATCTCTGTACGCTCTCCTCTTGCCAGGGCTATTATCGCCAAATCAGTTGGGGACGTTGTTGAGGTGTCCACACCTAAGGGTACAAAAACATATGAAATTCTTGAAATCACTTTTCAGGAATTAGATTTAGATTAAATTACTCAAATCCTTTTTACTTAACATCTTTATATTTTTATGTTACAATATTAGGCAGCTGGGAATATATAACTAGGTATATTATGACAACTACTACGAACTTACCGGTCGTTACATCCGCCTCAGGGTTTAGCGGGTATTTACAGGAAATTAACAAGATTCCTTCGCTAAGCAAGGAAGAAGAGTTCATGCTAGCCAAAGCATATCTTGAGAAGCACGATCTTGAGGCTGCACATAAGTTGGTAACTAGTCATTTGAAGCTTGTTGCAAAAATAGCAATAAAATATAAAAATTATGGCTTACCGGTCACAGAATTGGTCTCAGAGGGAAATCTTGGTTTAATGCAAGCTGTTAAAAAATACAATCCTGATTTGGGGCATCGATTATCCACATACGCTATGTGGTGGATTAAGGCTTCTATACAAGAATATGTTCTGAAATCATGGTCACTGGTGAAAATTGGCACTACAGCTGCACAGAAAAAGCTTTTCTTTAGTCTTGGTAAGGTCAAGCATAAGATCACTAATATGTATGCAAGATCTGTTAATGAGGGCGACTATCCAGAGATCGCAAATGAGCTTGGGGTCACCGTTAAGGATGTTACTGAAATGAGTCAGCGCCTATCTGGAGCTGATTTGTCATTAAACCGGCCTGTTAATCGGGGGGATGATAGCAGCAGCGAGATGATCGAGCTTTTACCAGAAGCAAGACCTTCTCATGAGGATACATTGTCGCAAAGCCAGTCATTGACGAATCAAAAAGATGTGTTATCAAGGGCTATGTGTGTGCTGAATGATCGTGAGGTAAAAATCCTGACCGCCAGAAAATTATTAGATTCCCCGTCTACTCTAGATACTCTGAGCAATGAATATAATATTTCCAAGGAGCGTGTTCGTCAGATTGAGAACAGAGCCTTTGAGAAAGTGCAAAACTATGTGCTAGGGCACATGACAGAAGATGGACAGGTGATAAATTGCTGATTGATTTTGGTGCAAAATCTCGTATAATACATAACCTATGATAAACATTAGTGCTACGGATGACAGATAGAATTCCTTTTGTAAAGATGCATGGTCTTGGTAATGATTTTGTCATTATCTTGGAGGATGCATTGCCCTCAAACTGGGAGGATTCTGCGTTTATACCGAGTATATCATCTCGCATCATTGGCATAGGTTGCGATCAATTTATTACTTACAAACAAACAGATTCCGCGAGATTTGCGATGAGCATTTATAACCAAGATGGCGGGGTAGCTCTGGCATGCGGCAATGCTTCCAGATGCTTGTCTCGGTTGATTTTTGATGAGACGGGCTTGCGCAATATTACTCTCACTGTTGCTGGCGGTCGGGTGGTTTTGTGTGAATATATCAGCAAGGATGCAATTAAAGTGAATATGGGTGTTGCGAGTTTCAGCGAATCCTGGATGCCTGAGAGTTCAGATTTGTGGAATTTAGTTGAGCATTATCCGATCGAGCCAAAGGAGATGATATGCGTGGATGTTGCCAACCCGCATTTGGTGATTTTTTCACAATTATCTGATCAAGATAAAAAACTAATTGGAAAAAATTTCCAAAAAACTGACCTATTCAAGGGCGGTGTTAATGTAAGCTTTGCCAGGGTTGAGGATGATAAGATCCATCTCAAAGTTTGGGAGCGGGGCACTGGTTTCACCTATGCTTGCGGAAGCGGAGCGATCGCAACATTTGCAGCTGCCGTAAAGCTGGGCTTTGCCAAAGATGAGGCTGAGATTATTTTCAAGCTTGGGTCATTAAAGATGAAAACAATAGATGGTATGATCACTATATGCGGGTCTGCAAGCTATGTTTTTCAAGGGAATTATTTCTATGAATAACAGTCAGGAAGTGGTCACTTTTGGGTGTCGTTTGAATATTTATGAAAGCGAAATCATCAAAGATAATTTAGCAAAATCTGGCACCGAAAATGTCGTAGTATTCAATACTTGCGCCGTTACGAAACAGGCAGAAAAGCAGGCAAGGCAGGCTATTCGTAAATTACGCAAACAAGATCCTGATAAAAAAATCATTGTCACCGGGTGTGCGGCTCAGAATAATCCGGCAATGTTTGCTAGCATGCCAGAAGTGGACAAAGTCATCGGTAATGAGGAAAAGCTTTCCGATAAATACTATGATTTAAACACAGAGCGCGTGATTGTTAACGATATCATGTCTGTCAAGGAAACCGCTAATCATATGGTTAAGAGCTTTGACGGCAGGGCCAGGGCGTTCATTCAGGTGCAAAATGGTTGTGATCATAGATGTACTTTTTGTATGATTCCTTTCGGGCGGGGTAATAGCCGCTCTGTTCCCATAGGCGTGATTACCCAGCAAGTCAGAGCGCTTGTTGATGATGGTTACAAGGAAATAGTCCTAACAGGCGTTGATGTGACTGCCTATGGGGCAGATTTGCCAGGCACTCCAACTTTTGCTCAGATGATAAAAAGACTGCTATCTTTAGTGCCGGATCTTGCAAGGCTGCGCCTGTCTTCCATAGATGTTGCGGAGATTGATGATGATTTATTTGACCTTATGGCACATAATACGCGCCTTATGCCCCATTTCCACATAAGCCTGCAGTCGGGTGATAATATGATTCTAAAGCGGATGAAGCGTCGTCATAATAGAGATCAGGTGATTGAGTTTTGTCATAAATTGCGCAAAATCCGGCCTGAGGTTTCCTTTGGAGCGGATATAATTGCTGGTTTCCCGACTGAAACTGACGAGATGTTTGAAAATACCAGACGCTTGATTTCCGAAGCTGCCATTCAGTATTTGCATGTATTCCCTTATTCCGAGCGCGAAGGGACGCCGGCAGCTAGGATGCCTCAGGTGCCTATGGAGATCAGGAAAAAGCGAGCTGCTATCCTGCGCGCAGAAGGGGAGGTGGAGCTGAAGAAATTTTTTAATCAGAATATAGGCAGAAACGTCGCGCTTTTAGTGGAGAAAAACAATATAGCCCATTCTGAGAGTTTTATTCCGGTAAAGCTTGAAGGGAATTTTGATTCCGGGCAGCTGGTGAGTGGAAAGTTAGTTGAATTTGATAATGAATATATGAGAGCAATAGTAGCTTAGTTTTTATGGATAAATTAGATAAAATTTCGATCATCGGTGCTGGTAGTTGGGGAACGGCTCTTGGGTGCCTTGCTGCAAGGTCTGCGAGGGAGGTTATGATCTATTCCAACGATCCTGCTATTACTTATGAAATTAATTCGAGCTGCAGAAACACCAAATATTTTAACGACACTGAGCTGCATGAGAATTTAATAGCCACTTCCCAGATAAAGGATACATTGAAGGCCGATATTATTATTCTGGCTATTCCCTCCTATGCTTTTTCGGAGATTCTTGAGCTATTAAAATCGCATGGATTAAAGCCATCTACTATTTTGCTGATTGCGACTAAGGGCTTGTCTGAGAATCCGGTGCAGTTTTTGTCTGATAAAATAGAGAGCGAGTTTGAGAATCCTTATGCTTTTATCTCTGGGCCCAATATGGCTCTGGAAGTGGTGAGGAATAAATTCACTGCTATGACTATTTCGTCAAAAGATTTGAGCCTTGCTGCAAAGCTTGCAGATGTTTTTAAGTCAGATATGCTGGACGTGACTATCTCAGACGATATCATAACGATTCAAATTGCCTCTATAGTGAAGAATATTATTGCTATACGCAGCGGCATCATGAAATCTGCAGGGGATGGGGAGAATGCTAAGGCCTGGCTCATCAGCACGGCGCTTGCGGAGATTTCTATTATTTCCAAGGCGCTCGGAGGCAAACCAGAGGCGAATATAGCACTCCCGGCTGTGATTGGAGACCTTGTATTGACATGTTATTCTGATATTTCGAGAAATACCAGATTTGGTTATGAATTTCATACTCACAATTATTCAAAAGAGTTTTTGACTACTTATCCGCTCTTGGTGGAGGGTATCTCTTCTGCCAGGCTGCTTGGGAGCTTAATTAAAACATATGATCTAGAATTGCCCTTGATCTCGTCTATAATTGACTTATTGCACGTGAATTATTCGTGATTTTAAAAGATATGCTGACAAGGCCTAGCAGGCGCCGGGCAGGCATGGGGTTTTCTGCATTTTAGTCCTGGCAGCAAAGCTTCCAAGGTTATGTATCCAGTTTTTTACTATTACTAGCAATCATGCCAAGGGCTAAAAGAGTAATTGTCACCAGCAAAGGTATGTAGTTTGGTATCTCTATGAAATGGGCAACAAAAATCTTCACCCCAATGAGGATAAGTATTACCGCAAGAGAATATTTCATATATTTGAATCTATTGATAATGTCCGAAAGCAGGAAAAACAACGCCCGGAGCCCCAAAATGGCAAATATATTGGAGGTATAGACAATATAACTATCCTGCGTGACTGCAAAAATAGCTGGGATGCTGTCAATCGCGAATATCACATCCATGATCTCCACAGTGATCAGAGCCATAAATAATGGGGTTACAAAGAGCTTGCCTTGTTTTTTGATGATGAATTTATTCCCAGCAAGCTCCGGATGCACATTAAGCTTGCTTGCTAGAAGCTTATAAATATACATATTTTTCACATCAATAGCGTTTTCTGCTGAAGCTGTGAAGGTTTTCACTCCTGTGATGATCAAAAACACTGCAAAAACAAACAGAATCCACTCAAAGCGAGCCAGCAAAGAAGCACCCAAACCAATCATTATAGCCCGGAGCATAATTACCCCTAATATCCCCCAAAATAGCACGCGATGCTGGTATTTGAGAGGGATTTTGAAAAAACTGAAAATCATGGAGATAACAAAAATATTATCAAGCGACATTGCCTTTTCGAGTAGGTATCCAGTGAAATAGTCTCCGGCGCTAGCTGCGCCAAGTTTGAAGAAAACATAAACCCCAAACAAACAAGCAACGAATATATAAAATGCAGTCAGCGCCAAGCTCTCCCGGAGCTCAATAACGTGATCATTTTTATTCAGCACCCCGAGATCCAGTGCTAAAATTATTATGATTATAACCGCAAATATTCCCCACGACAAAAACTGAGAGTCCATGCAATAATCCTTGATTGGATGGTGTTATTGAATATTGCTAATTATAGGCCGTTGTTTTTTATAAGTCAAATTGCTGTGGAGCTAGCTTCTAACACTTATTTCTGCTGGTCACTTTGCCTATTCCATGGGAGGCAGGCTATAAGCTTCATAAGACCGCACCAGCCGGTAGCTCCACTGTTAATCAGCCCCAAGCCAACGAAAATAGAAAGCAAATTCCATTCAAATGAGACAAAATAACCCAGAAGATTACCAAGCACAATCATCCCCCCGAGCGCAATTTGTGTCTGGCGTTCTAGCGGCAGAATTTCAGTCTTCCGGATGGTTTTGAATCCGCGCTCTTTCCATGCGAGGATTCCTCCATCCAGATGGTAGAGCCCAGCTGATGGGACATCCTGAAGAATTTTTGTGCACGCAGACAAAGACCTAGCGCCAGACCTGCAAGAGATCACTATTTTTTTATCTTTATATTTAGAAAGGAGCGTATTTTTTGCAGATACTGTGCCAAGCGGAACATTAATCGAGCCAGGGATTTTTTCATCACTAAATTCAACGATTTCTCTAACATCGACAAGAATTGCTTCCTTGGAATCTAGCCATTTATGTAGGGTAGTAACATCTATATGTTTTTGATTGCTCATATTTTCCAAACCATAGTTAATTCAAATAGATAGTATAGCAATATAATGGGGTGTTTTTTTGCTTTTTCTAAAAAAACAGACAAACTTAGTGACGCTCTGTTGTATATTTCTCGTGGGAAGCCTGCAAGGTGCAGGGTTAGCCTATTCTAGGCCTGCGGTACGTAGCTTCTTAAATTGCTCGTGCTGGGAATAGCTAGGTGGTAGTTTTCGCATTCTTCTTTAAATTAATTTTTTCTCCCATAGATTTGCTAAAAACTGTTCTACTGGAAGAATTATTATTTCTTTATCTTCATCCAGCTTAATTTTTCTGCTAGTCTCCTCCAAACAAACGACATACCCTCTATTTACCTCATGCTCTTTCATGAATGCTTTCATGGGCTTAAATTCTGTTTTATGAACAAGCTTAGAAATTTTAATCTCTATAGGAATTGGTTTAGATACATTGTCAGATAGAATAAAATCTACTTCTAGCTTAGTCCTGGTGCGCCAATAATATAGTTTGTGATCAGAATCAGTTAAATTAAGAAACGCCATTAATTCCATTAAAATAAAATGTTCTAAAGCTCGCCCAGCTTCCGCTCCTGCAAGATTTTCAAAATGCTTTTTGCCTATGCGAGTTGCTACACCAACATCGAAATAATAAAATTTAGGGGTGTGAGAAATGATATCACGATTCATCTTTTTCTTATATGGATAAATTAAATATCCAACCAAGGTATCTACCAATATTTGATAATATTCTTTCACAGTTTTAGCATCTATACCAACATCTCTAGCTATATTATTATAGTTCAGCATCTCACCATCAGAAAAAATAGTGCTATCAAGAAAACGACTAAATGCAGGGATGTTGCGTACATACCCTTCTGACCTAATTTCATTGGTTAAATAATCCTCTACGTAAGCCTGCAATAATTTACGCGGATTTGGGCTCATAAAATGAGAGGGTATTAAACCATGATTGAAGATTTTCAAAAGATCAAAATCTTTTTTATATTCAGGATAAACTAAAGGGTAGAAGTGATATTTGATCGCTCTTCCACCTAGCAAATTAGTTCCTTGTTGTTTGAGTTTTCGGGCGCTTGAGCCACATAACACGAAAGTGGCATTAGTATTTTCTATCAACCAATGAACTTCATCTAAAAGAGCTGGTACTTTTTGCACTTCATCTATGATGATTGGTAGTTCCAATTTATCATCGGGTAATGCTAATATCTCTTCTCTAAGCAAAGATGGTTGTTTCATATAACGTACTAGTAAATCAGTTTTTAGTAAATCTATGTAAAGTGATGATGAATACAGATTTTTTAAATAGGTGGATTTACCTGTTTTTCTAGCACCCCATAAAAAAATAGACTGCCCTTGCTGAATTAGTAACTCTAAATATCTTTTATATTTATACATAATAATGACCCCATTTCGGACTATACTCCGTAATTATACTACAATTACGGAGTATAGTCCATAATAGTACGCATTTTTTCCTAGGATCAAGCGGAATATTGGCTTTTTGGAGTATTCTTTATTTTTTTATGATTTTTCTGGTCTGATGTTTGATTAACTCTGATTGAACCAAAGAAAGCATGGAGACGTCTACTCAAAATCGTTAAAATTGAGAATGTTAGAATACACGATCTTCATCACACAAATGCAAGCATAGCTCTGCAGGCAAAAGTGCCTTTGGAAATAATTAGTAAAAGGCTAGGGCATAGTTCTATTCAAACAACCATGCGCTATGCCCACCTTGCTGACGAGCAGATATGCAACGCTACCAATAACCTTAGCGAAGCTTTTGGCAAAGCTATGGAGATTTGATTGTTTTTTTATCAGTAATGTAAGAAGCTATTACTTAATGATTTTTTATAATTGAATCAAAAACAGATGGAATTATTCCAACGTCATATCTATTTTTACTCAGAAAATCGTTCAAAACATCTTTAGATGTGTATAAAAAAACTTGTTTTTTATCAAGGTCAAAAGTTTTTTTGCATTTGTCTACAAAAATAAAGTCAATATCTTGTATACTAACAGACTGTGCTTTTGCGTTATCAATAGCTAGTTTTTTATATTTGTTTGCTAGTATTGCATCTATATCTTTACCTGTTCCACATAAATGATCTTGAAATAATATTATTGAAGCAACTACAGAGCCTTTGTTAGAGGCTAATTCTAAATATTTTGTGCCTTTATTGAAGTTTCCCATATCTCTATACATAGCACCTAGCGCAGTATAGCCGTCAATCTCGTTTGTTTTTATAGCCTTTTTTATGTATTTTTCTGCTACTTTATAGTTGTTGTATTCAATTTCGCCGTTGATATACATTGTTGCAACCATAATTTGTGCAAAGTCATGATTTAACTTAGCAGCTTTTAAAAATAGCTTTAAAGACTCTTTATATTCCTTTTTAGCAAATGCAAAGGTTGTCTTCCCAAATACCATATGGTCAGTAATTGAGCTGTGTTTTTTTAGTGCAATTAAGTACATTGCATCAACAGAACCTCTTTTTAAAGCCTTGTTGTAGTACTTCATAGCCCTGGCTCCATCTGCTTTTTTTCCAGCGCCACTTTCATGCAAGTATCCTAACATAAAATCCCCTAAAGGAATTTTTTTTGAGATATCATTAAAATATTTATATAAAGAGTTATTGGGAACTTTATTAAAGTTTTTTAGTAAGGGATATCCATTTGTAGCTTTTACTATACTGCATGATGCAGGGACAAAATTTTCTTTGCTTGCATTATTGCTATTATGCTTTGCTTGTTTAATCGTATTATACTCTTCTAATGTATGATTTCTTGCGAGACAATTCGTGCAACAGAAAATTATATTTAAGAGTACAAAAAGTTGAATAAAGTTAAGGCTGTTGTGTAAATGGAATTTCATAATCTGTAGTCTTTAAAATGTTTATATTAGCTCAATCCTGAGCCAGCAATAAGCAAGCAACAGAAACATCATGATTTAAACAGATGCTTCAGATGCACCAGAAACCCTTGAAGTACAAAGGGTATATACCGACGGCGGATGGTCGGGGCAGAGAGATTCGAACTCCCGACCCTCTGGTCCCAAACCAGATGCGCTACCAGGCTGCGCCATGCCCCGATCCTAAATGGTATAGCATACAAGTCATATGCTATGAAACAGCGCTATAAAATGCAGAATGATTCTCCTGGTATTTGCATTAAATAACTTGAGTTTAAGCATACGTCCGTTTCTTGCGAACCTGCCATAAATCATATAGCGCTTAAAACTCTGCTGTAATCACTGTATTATGTAACATAATTTTCTGTTTGTATCAACTAAAAAATCGCAAATTTAAAATTTAAAATTTTTTAGAAGCTATGAAATAGCCTAGAATACGGGATGTTTTAAGCCTGCAAGCATTGCTTCGGACAGAGTAGGTACATTCAAAACCTATCAACTTAATATGTTCTTATCAAAAAATAGCGGGCAGAGATAAACGCCTAGCATTTAGTTGAATGTAGGTTCAGTGGCGTTGTTTTGCCATTTGAATGTCATGAAAAGCAGCCCTATACACATCACCATCAATGTTGCATAGATATATGCATAATTATTTATCGTATTACTATGCAGCAGTGAGATCATTAAACTCACCAGAGCAGTGACGAGATAATACAAAGCACCGAATATAGCGCCCGCCGTTCCAACCACTTTATAGTAATCCTTCAGAGCATTTTTAAGCATCATTGGCACAATCAGCGCATGCCCCATTAAATGTATGGACATTGGCATGAAAATCATCATTGCTGTGAAAGTTATGCTGCTTGTTTCAGAGATCCATAAGGTGCTGCCGAGAAGTCCCAAACAAGCGATGCAGCTGAATGTAAGCCCCATTATTTTCATCCTGGAATTACTGACGAATCTTTTTACTAGATATCTGCTAAATAACCCTCCAGCCATATTTGCGACAGTCAGGGCTAAAAATAACTGACCATATTCCGAAGGAGGCATTTTCATGCGTTCGATAAAAATAAATGGCATTTGGATATAAAAACTAAACATAATCCCATTATATGCACCAACGATAAATGCAGAGCTAAGCAATAGCTTGTCCCTAAGCGCAACTCTCAGCACAGCGCTGAATCTATTGCTACGTCCGGAACCTATATATGCATTGGTTTCAGGCAGAAATTTTGCGTAGATTAAAAGTAATATAGACGACACCACAATTAAAAATCTAAATACATCCTCCCATTCTTCGGAATATTCTACGATATATCCGCCAACTGCTGAACCAAAAGAGGGAACAATCGACATCACAAGTGCAACACTTGCATATATATAAGTCAATTCCCAGCCTTTATAGGAGTCACGAGCCATTGCTTGGGCCACCACAGACCCCACGCTTGCCCCATATGCTTGCAGGAAACGAAAAGCTATGAATGTCTCAATGTTTGAAGATAGGGTGATAAGATATGTGGCAATAATATAGAATGAAATGCCGAATAATATGACAGGGCGCCGGCCGTAAATATCGGAGCATCTGCCCAAAGTAAATATACCGACTGTGAAACCAAGATGATAAGCCGTGGTCGAAAGCTGGGCAATGCCGCCATCTGTGTTTAGTTGTTCAGCAATATTCGGCAGGGCAACGGAGTATATCGCCTCTGTGAGCACAGACAGAGAGATTAGGCAATATAATAAACTTTGTGGGATTTGCCCGATTTGCTTCATTTACTTAAACTTCCCTTATCTTTTAAACATTAAATCTGAAATGCACAACATCACCGTCTTGCATCACATAATCCTTACCCTCAACACGCATTTTGCCGAGCTCCTTGGCCTTTGCCTCGCTGCCGATCTCGAGATATTCCATGCAAGAGATTATTTCCGCCCTGATGAACCCTTTTTCAAAATCAGTATGGATAATCCCAGCTGCTTGCGGGGCGAGGGCTCCTGCTTCGAACGTCCAAGCATGCGCCTCTTTGGGGCCAATAGTGAAGAATGACATTAAATCCAGCAAGGAATAGGCGGATTTTATAATCTTGCTCAAGCCGGTCTCGCTGAGCCCTATGCTGCCAAGAAATTCCTGCTTTTCTTCCTCGCTTTCTAAGTTCGAAATCTCTGCCTCGATTTTGGAGGAGATCACTACATGATTGGCACCTTCCTTCTTCGCCATAGCTTCCACATTTTTCGAATGCGCATTACCGCTAGTAGCCTCGGATTCCAGCACATTACAAACATAAAGCACCGGTTTTGAGGTGATGAGTTGCAGCCCGGCCAGCTTTTTCTGATCAACATTCTGCATAGATCTGATCGGCTTTCCCTGCTCCAGAATTTTCTGACATTCTTTTAATAATTCCAGCTCTTCAAGAAGCGCCTTATCAGATTTTGCTTTTTTGGTAAGACCAGACACTCTTTTCTCAACAGATTCAAGATCTGCAATAATCAGCTCCGTTTCGATTACTTCTGCATCTTCTATCGGATCAATTTTATCATGAACATGTGTGACATCAACATCCTCAAAACAGCGAAGCACATGGATAATCGCATCCACCTCTCTGATATGGGATAAAAACTTATTCCCAAGCCCTTCTCCTTTGCTTGCACCCTTCACCAGGCCTGCAATATCCACAAACTCGATAAAAGCTGGGATTATCTTGGCCGAACCAGCATTTTCGGCCAAATTCGCAAGCCTAGAATCCGGAACCGACACAATGCCAGTATTTGGCTCAATCGTACAAAAAGGATAATTAGCCGCCTCGGCATTCGCACTGGCAGTCAAAGCATTGAATAAGGTGGATTTGCCAACATTAGGCAATCCAACGATTCCACATTTTAGAGTCATTGAAATAAATTTATTATATTGAGTTTAAGTATAATTATCATTTTAGCATAAATAACGGCTTTATGCTAGGGTTTTAAGATAATGGTGTTTTTGACCAAAGGGAGAGGGGTTTTGATATCTGTGCAAGCTATCCTTACGCTCATCTTGGAAAATGAGCGGGTGCTTATTGGGTTGAGCATATAAGCGCCCTTGCGTAGCATAGCAGTGCTTGTGGGGCGCTTATATTGGGGGTGCGAGGGGCGGCTTTTAAGGTAAGTCTGAGCTGTCACAGGCTAGAGGGGTGGTCTCGCCGGCATTCTTGAGTTCTGGCGCTGGGGCGATGCTGGGGGCATTAGATGAGCCGAAGAACCATGCGCCCCAACCGGTGTCTACGCTAGGACTACCTATAGCACTAGCTTTATTAGGGCTCCATCCACTAGAATCTGGTTCACTATCGGTATCATCTTCTGGATCTAAATCTGGGCGCTGTAACTCCTCCCACGCGCCATCTGCTTCAGTCTCGGGGCCAGATAGTTCTGGGGATATTGTGGGAGTAAGATCGTCTGAGATTTTGCGTGCCTCGTTCCACAAACTAAGATCGGAGTCCCAATCCAACTCGTCGTCACTGCTAGCATACTCAGTTGGGAATGATATTTCGCTGGATAGCAGACCTGGAACCTCAGGCAATGCTCCCTTGACTTCCTCGGCATCACTAAGAGGTAACGCTGGTGCAGTAGTAGCATATCCCTCTATACACTGTGATTTATTTGCTGCGTTCTGAGTTGCCTTCCATTCATTAAAGCGCCCCCGAAAATCAGAGCTTACTTCTTGAGTTGCTTCAATTTCGTCAAGAAGCTCTCCGTATATGGTTTTTTCTGGAGATTCGTTTTCGCCATCATTCAATGCAATAGAGATTTTTTTGAGATATATAAGAGTTCGGGTAATGTTTTTTGTGTGCGAAGATCGCACATAGAACTCTAGTGCTTCTCGAAGATGATTTTCGGCTTGAGTCAATAATCCATCATCCGTATCTTGTTTTGCTACTGCAAGATGATATAGAGCTTTGCCGAGGTTGTAATGTATATCGAAAATCTGCGTGCTGATAGAGTGAGTTAGTTTATATATATCAAGCGATCTTTTAAGGTGGTCTCGCGCTGTCTCTAGCGTTTCAGTTTTACTTGCGTGGTCATTTTGTCTTGCTTCCTCAATATAATTGCATCCCAAAATAAAGAATGATTCTGCTAAGATCTTATTGATATTAGGAATTTTAATTTGTGCTAATGAAAAATCTTCATTTAGCCCTAATTCCCCTTCTAACTTTATTACTTGATGAAAAGCGGTTACTGAGTGCTGAAGATTGGTTTCTTGCTCTATGGGGTCTTCACTGCATTTCATTCGTTTGAAATAGTATCTTCCGGTTTTATGTAGGAGGGTAGTCCTAAGCTCGGGGGATAAATCTTCATTGGTAGCAAGTGATAGAGGGCTGTAATCCATCATATTATTAGACGGATTATTATTACAATACTCAAATAACCCAGCTCGCACTGCGACGAAATTAGCTAAAGCACGGGGAACCAGCAAATCAAGGTTTGTCATGCATCTTTGCATCAAATCTTTTGCAGCATTAAAGTGTTCTTCTCTACTTGCATCATCATTGTTAAGTGAGAATTGTTCATTCATTGTTTTAAGTGCTGCTCTCAGTTGCTCCTCTGCTTTTTGTTTTTTAGCTGCAGCTCTAGCTTCTGCTCTGGTTTTCCCCTTGGTTTTGTTAAATCTTCCCATAATACTTACCCTATTGAATGTTTAAAGATTGACCATGAGGGTTATTAAACATTAAATATTGTTTTGAATCCAGGTATTTATTCTATTGCTAGTTTGAATAAACTTAGATTATTCAATTTTTACCACGCAAAATGATAGGCAGGCCTATTCGCCGGCAGGTGGGGCTATAGCAGGGATGCCAGAGGATACCGGCGCTATCTTCCATGCACTCTGATATAGGTTTCAAATAAATCAAATGAGCTCGGGTTGGTTTTGAAGCTTACTTCTGCGTCTTGCAAAGCGGCTAGGATTTTTATGGCGTCCGATGAGCTGGTTTTGCGGGCAGCTCTTTTGAATGAATCTACATATTTAAAAAAGATCGGAGGAGTCAGGGAGCGGGTGGCGATGTCAATATTGCTGCCATCTTCTATGCGCGCAGCTACGTTATAAATATTTAAATAATATCTGATCAAAGCTCTGATCATTAATACTTCGTTCTTGCCTTGGCTTTTTAGCTTTTCAATCTCATTTAAAAACCGCATCGGCTCTTTTTGGGCGAAAAATATGCACATCTCATCGCCGCTGGCAAGCAGGTCTGGGCTCAG
Organism: Rickettsiales bacterium; assembly: GCA_002402195.1. Lineage (GTDB taxonomy): Bacteria > Pseudomonadota > Alphaproteobacteria > Rickettsiales > Rickettsiaceae > Megaera_A. The sequence goes on from NVVL01000046.1 coordinate 24,911, forward strand.
GGTCTTCAGAATATCGTCTTTGGTGATGTTGGGCTTGTCATGCGTGTAGTAAAAAAGCTTCTGCAGTTCTGACTTGATAATCTGCTGATCGCCTTTGAGATGCGATTTGAGGTAAAATAATGCTTCCTCATCTATGGATTTATCCCGTTTTTTACATTGTTGCACAATCATCTTGGCGATGGTTTGCTCGTTGTCATAATAACAACCAAGAGAGGCGAGATTTGGCTTATCTTCGAAAAATTTGCGTATCCCACTAGCCGGGAGGGAGTCATTACTCACAAAACATATGAAATGATAAAACTGACTATCTGTAATCAGAGTTTTCATCTCCTTGTTGATGGCTGTGGTCGTATCGGATATTTTGATCAATTCTTTTTGACCGAAGAAATTCTGATTATTGGCGATCAAAGATAATTTTCCGGCAGAAACCTCCTTATAGGTGAGGTTTGTTACGCTTAAGCCTAGCTTTTTGGTGATTTGCTCAATGGCAGTGGTGGCAAAGCCGTGATTCACGCCATGTATGAGCAGAGATTTTACATCTCCTTTTTCAATTTTGCGTATCAGATCCGCTAATCCAGAACTATAAAATTTCATTTATTTTTCCTTGTTTTCTCTTTCTAAAAATAGCATGATACGATTCCTGACCTCCTCTGCAGACATAATAGCGAGATTCTTCTGCACATTATATTGCTGCACTTGGTTACTATATGGTGAGAAAGTCGTGTTGAAAGATGAGAGCCTTGAAAAACTTCCTGATATACGTATTTTCCCAGTTTCTTTGTCCCTGAGAGAATATGACACCCTGGCAGCGACCATTTCTCGTAAAATATCAGAGTTTTTTTGAATGATGCTGAAATCTTTTGAGAAAGATAATGTCGTTTTTAAAAGATATTTTTTCTCCCTCCCATATGGCAAGATGTTCTTTAAACGATTATAGAAATCAGCTCCCTCAATAGACTGCATTGAGGAAAGCTCAATTTGCCCGAGAAGCTCCCTTGTGCAAGCATCCCCACCAGAACTCAAAACAGGGTGAAACCCGCAAGAGGTAAGGGTTGCCAGCAATGTAAAAACTAAAAATATGGAACGATATTTAGTTAAAATTTCTCCTAATACCAGCATATTCATCAATCCCACTTATAAATCTCGCTCATAAATCCTGCCATGTTTATAAATCTTACTCATAAACCCTACTCACAAGCTCCATTCACAAACCTTGCCATGTTCATAGTTTTGCATTAACTCAAGTAGTTTCGTCTTGCCCTTGTGGCGTCTTATCCGCTTCAGCTTTTACGGTTGGGGCTGGCTTATTTTGTTCTCTTCCCCTGCGAGGCTTTCTTGGGATACGCTTTTTACTCCGTGCAGGCTTGGCTGTTTGCTCCTCTTTTGCTTGAGGAGTTTCATTTTTATCTTGGGTTTGATTCTGCGTTTTATCCTGCGTTTGATTCTCAGCTTCTTTGTTACTGTTATTAGTGTTACTAGTATTGCTGTTATTGTTGCTGCTAGTGCTATTACTTGAAGCAGTCTCCTCTGGCGCTTTTGGCTTTTTCTTTTCTTGAGGCCTTTTAGCCTTTTCTATTTTCCTTTTCGTCTTTTGCTGAGATGAATTTTGATTATATATCTCTGAAGTATCTTGCAATATAGGCTGCAGCTCTTCTGGAGTATCTGCTTTATTTTTATCAGATAATTTTATTTTCTCAATAGAATAGCTGTCCGATGTTGCATCACGATCAATAAATAGATCTAGTTTGATTGAATATTTCTTCTCAATGAACGAAATCTCCTCGCGCCGGCTATTCAGCAAAAAGATCACAGCGCTCGCAGCGCCATATACATTAACAATGTCAAATTTACCATTATGGATTTCATTCTCAACAGTTCTTAAGATCAACATCGCATTTGAATCGTCAGATCTCACAAGACCTTTGCCGCTACAATGAGAACACATATCAGAGTTTCTTTCCAAGAAAGAAGGACGCAAACGTTGGCGTGACATCTCAAGCAAACCAAACGCGCTCAGGTGAGATGTTTGGATTCTTGCTTTATCTTTGCCGAAATATTCCCACAAAGATCTCTCAAGGATTTTGCGATTTCTTGCCTCATTCAGGTCGATGAAATCTAATACTAATAATCCCGACAAATCTCTTATGCGCGCTTGTTTTGCGATCTCTTTGGCAGCTTCCAGATTAGTTTTAAGAGCCATTTCCTCGATATTCCGCTCAGATGTAGCCCTGCCGGAGTTAACATCGATAGAAACTAGCGCTTCTGTGGGGTTGATCACGATATAGCCACCAGATGGCAAATGCACAACAGGCTGATATAACTTAATTAGCTGATCTTCAATGCCAAATTTCGTAAAGATCGGAGTTTTATTTTTATATTCCTTCACAGACCTAACATGGGTTGGCATTATGTCGCCCATGAATTTTATGCAAGAATTATAAGCCTCAGAGCCCTGCACCAAAATTTCCTTAACATTACGGTTGAACATATCTCGGATGGTTTTTAATATAATCCCATCTTCTTGATGCACGAAACAAGGTGCTTGTGATTTTAAGGTAATCTCACGAATTTTATTCCAAAGCTTCACCAAATAATCATAATCTCGCTTGATATCGAGCGTAGTATGCCCAGCTGCTGCGGTTCTTGCGATCACGCTGGATGTTTTGCTATCTTCCAATTCAGTGATCGAGCTGATAACATTCTTAATACGGCGACGCTCATCTCTGTTGGAAACTTTTCTGGAAATACCATTATGAGAAGGCTTGTTTGGCATTAACACGCAATATTTACCCGCGAGCGAGATGTAGGTCGTCATGGATGCGCCCTTATTGCCACGCTCTTCTTTCGTCACTTGTACCAAAAGAACTTGCCCTTTCCGGATTACTTCTTGTATTTTATATTGCTTGTTTTGCTCTGCTGAATCGTTCGAAAAAGCGTCTACATCGTCCTCAGATGCTTCGATATTAATATCTGATTGTAGCTTTTCATCAACCATTTTCTCAATGGCTTTGATGTCAATCGCATCGCTATCTGCAAGCTCGTTGAATTTAGTGCCTCCAGGCTTCTCGGCAAGATCTTCTGAGGTGATTTCTGGAGATTTTAGCTCTTCTCCCACCAAATTACTCGATTTTTTCTCAGTAGAGAATGAGTGATAATAGTCTGAATGAATCTCGCTAAATGGCAAAAATCCGCTTTTTCCTCCGCCATAATCGACAAAGGCCGCTTGAAGCGATGGCTCCACGCGGGTGATTTTTGCTAAATAAATATTTCCTTTAACTTGTGTTTTATTAGACGAGCTAAATTCAATATCCTCGATATTATTATGCTTATCTAATCGAGCTACTCTTATTTCCGTGGGGAAATTAGCGTCAATTATTATTTTCTCTTTCATATGTTCTCATCAAATAGTATTTAAATATTTTTATCGTAAGTGCAAACAAATACGGCAAACAAACATGTACCAGCAAACTGATAATCTCAATCGTACTGAGCGCGTAATTGCTTTATTTTTTCAACTATCAGCGCTACAATCAATATCAGTGTGAATAGGCAGAACTCTGCTAAATTTAAGTTATACTAGCCAAGTTGCACATACTACTTGAAATTTATATACCAACTAAGGTGGTTTAGCAAACAATATTTATGATGAGAAAAAGAACGATACTAGCTTTTTTTGCATATAGTTTTTGTGTTGTGGCATATTTTGTACCAATATTTGCGAATTCTATCTTCATAGAAGGGTATTTATCCAGGCAAAGTATCAATTTCATTGAGCATGATCAAATCGACGCTATGCATATTTATGGCTATGTAGTAGCGACTATTTTGTTGCTAGTGTTTTTTAGGTATGTTGCTTTCAAAAAATTGATTACCTTCAGCGTGTTTTTATATATTCTCTCCACATTCGCAATAGTGCTTGCCCCTTTGAACGAGGGAGTCAGCTGGAGTTGGTTTTTCCTGCATTCTGCTAGCTTGATCATAACTCCCATCTTGATGCTTTGGTATATTCTTTGTGACGATAAGATTAATAACAACTACTCAATTGCTATATATTTCTCATCTATTTTAACTGCTTATTTAGTTGTGGAACTAGTTGGATACTTCATTATTTATAACCAAGCAGACTTTCCGCTCGAAGGGATGGTAGTGTCTAATCTTATTCCCTTTGGAGTATTTGGGTCAATTCTGGGGTTATCTGCAGTATATGAGGCTCGTATAGATGGCGATGATGAGCAATTCTATAGCATTATGCGCAATATGGAGATAGAGTCTCTGGTCGGATTCACTGTTTTTTACGTATTAATACTCATGCTCCGCGGCTATGATCTATATGCCTTGATTAATCATCTTGTGATATTGGAAGTTCGTGATATACAATTCATCATGTTTATTGCGATGGTAATTGCTATAGGAGTAACAATATTTCTGCCATTCCAAGTAGGAGAGCAAAAATTCAATAGGCATAAACTAAGCATCAGCTGCATTGCGCTTATGATGATATTATTCACAACCCTGCCATATTGGGGGCTATATTATATCACAGATATTGTTTGCTGGTTTATTTTGGGAGTTTTGTTTTATTTGCTATTTTCCTTTCATTTGCTGATATTATCAGAAAAATTTGATGGCATAAATCTATTCACAGCTTTGGCAATTTATGCATTAATCTGTTGTTTTGGGTGTTATTCCGGGTATCTCGTTGGAGCCTCTTCTGAGAATACTATAGGGGAGAATGGTTTTTTAATTTCTATTTCCTTTGTATTGCTGGGATTATTGCTTTATTATATGTATTTTTCCAAGAAACATAAATTATACAAATAATGACCAAATTAAATATAATAGGCGGCGGCCTTGCTGGAGCAGAAGCAGCTTGGCAGGCTGCAAATCGTGGCGTAGAAGTGAATCTATACGAAATGCGGACGGCATCACGTAAAACACCAGCTCATCAAACAGATAAAATTGCTGAGCTTGTTTGCTCGAATTCCTTCAGAAATGATGACCCAGCAAGTGCAATCGGTCTGCTGCATGCGGAGATGAGGCTGATGAATTCTTTGATCATGAAAGCAGCTGACATGACTAAAGTACCAGCCGGCTCTGCTCTTGCAATGGATCGTGATTTGTTTGCAGATACAGTTTCAAAAGAATTGCATGACCATCCAAAGATTAATATTATCAGAGAAGAAGTCCAGGATATCTCAAGCGAGGGGCACTGGATAATTGCCACCGGCCCGCTAACATCAGATGCGCTTAGCGAGCAAATCCAAAAGCTCACCGGCGAGGATCAACTTGCCTTTTTCGACGCAATTGCTCCGATTGTCTATAAAGAATCCATCGATTTTGATATTGCTTGGTTCCAGTCAAGATACGACAAAGGTGACGAGGTAGAAGGAGGCGGCAAGGATTATATCAACTGCCCCCTTAATAAAGCGCAATATCACAATTTCATCGAAGCTCTACTTGCCTCAGAAACAACAGAGTTCAAAGAATGGGAGAAGGATACTCCCTATTTTAACGGCTGTTTGCCGATCGAAGTGATGGCCGAGCGCGGCGTTGAAACGCTCAGATTTGGCCCTATGAAACCGGTGGGGCTTACGAACCAGCATGACCCTCAAAATAAGCCTTATGCAGTGCTGCAATTAAGGCAGGATAACAAGCTGGGCACTCTATATAATATGGTTGGTTTTCAGACTAAATTGAAATATGGGTCACAAAAGGAAATTTTTTCATGCATTCCGGGGTTGGAAAAGGCTGAATTTGCTAGACTTGGTGGTCTTCATCGTAATACATTTATTAATAGCCCCAAATTACTTGGTTCAAAATTGGAGCTTAAATGTTTGCCTAATGTGAGATTTGCTGGTCAAATCACGGGCGTTGAAGGGTATGTAGAGAGCGCTGCTATGGGATTGCTTGCGGGTATGTTTGCATCTTGTGAGATAAATGGGAAATCAGTTCAGATTCCTCCGGCAGATACGGCGATTGGGAGTTTGCTTGCTCATTTAACAAATGGCGCCGACTCTTCCACCTTCCAACCGATGAACATTAATTTTGGACTAGTGCCGCAGCTAGAGGAGAGGATTCGCTCGAAAAAGGAGCGCTACACGGCTCTGTCTGATCGAGCACTTGCTTCTCTTCAGGAATGGCGCAAAGGGGGATAGGGAACTTAAGAATATGTTGATCATATGGATAAAATATCGAATGATGAGCTATTAGAGAATCTAGGTAAAGCTAGCGCTTATTATCAGGAGATCTTGCAGTATATTTTAAATAATAAATCTGCGGAAGCTTCTTTTAAATATATAGATAATAAGCGCAATCAGGAAATGGTAGCAAAAATGGCTGAACAATTTCTTGAACATCCTGATAAATTTATCAATTTAAACATGGAATATGTTTCTAATTTCCAGAATCTGATATCCGATTCTTTATCCAAATTTACTGGCTCTGATAAGCAAGAGCAGAGCTCCCAAGGGAGTGCCACTGACGAGAAGGGTGCGCAAGAGAAAGCTTCCCAAACAAAAGACAAATACGACAAAAGATTCCAAGACCCAGCATGGACGGAAAATGTCTATTTCGATTTCATCAAGCAATATTACCTCATCACATCTGATTGGATGCGGAAAAATGTTAAGCAATATGATTTGGACGTTAATAGCAAACGATATATAGAATTCGCCACGCAGCATTTCATCGATGCATTATCCCCGTCTAACTTTGCCTTTACGAACCCCGAGGTACTAAAGGAGTCTTTGGATAGCAGGCTTGAGAATATCGTAAATGGGATGTCGAATTTCTTGAAAGATATCAAGAAGCAGGGTAATTTATTTGATATTTCCACCACAGACAGGTCGTTTTTCCGGGTTGGCAAGAATTTAGCCGCAACTAGCGGAAAAGTTATATATCAAAATGATCTCATCCAGCTAATTTGCTACGAACCAAAGGAGAAGACCCGCTCTATCCCTGTGTTTATAGTGCCCCCATGGATAAATAAATATTATATATTGGATTTGTCAGAGAAAAACTCCATGGTAAAATGGCTTGTTGATAATAATTTCCAAGTATTTTTGGTGTCTTGGGTCAATCCAAAAAAGAAGCTGTCAGGCAAGGATTTCGAAGACTACCTAAAAGAGGGAATCCTTGATCCGTATGAGCAAATCAAAAAGCTAGGTTTTGAGAAAATCAATGCCGTTGGATATTGCATTGGGGGAACGCTGCTTGCAGCTGCTCTTAGCTATTTAAAAGAAAATAACAAACAATATATTAATAGCGCCACTTTCCTGACTACCCTGCTCGATTTTGCAAATCCGGGTGAGATAGGCGCGTTGATCAATCAGGATTCCTTGGCAGAAATAGAGAAAACCGTAAACGCAAAAGGCTATTTGGACGGGAAATATTTATCAAATAGTTTCAGCCTGATTCGTGCAAATGATCTAGTATGGTCTTTCTTTGTGAATAATTATCTTCTGGGCAAGGCTCCGACTGCGTTTGATATTCTATATTGGAATGCAGACTCCTCTAATCTCCCAGCTAAAATGTATATATATTATTTGCGCAATATGTATATCGAAAATAATCTCGTCAAACCAAACGCGCTTGAGATGCTCGGAACCAAAATCGATCTCTCTAAAATAGACACACCCTCTTTCTGGCTCGCAGCCCAAGCAGACCACATAGCCCTGTGGAAATCTGTGTATGATAGCCACCAGCATATAGGCGGGGAGAAAATTTTCTGCCTGACCGAAGCCGGCCATGTTGCAGGAGTCGTGAATCCTGAGGGGAATAAAAAATATTCTTATATGCTCGGGAAAGATGTCGGGAAGGATGGAGTGCAGAATAATTGGAAAGATGCTGAAGAATGGCAAAAAAATGCCACTAATCACAAAGGCTCATGGTGGAAGAGCTGGAAAAAATGGCTCACTCAAAATAGCGGCAAATTAGTAAGCTCAATAGACTATGAAAAGCTGGATTCAATACAAAAAGCCCCCGGTAATTATGTAAAAAAGTATAATCATTAGAAATAATCAATCATTTATGCTACTCTCAATATATAGATTTGCAATTCACGATTAAGGTAGTAAGTTTAATAGGGGGAAGATATGCATCATTTTACACCAGATACTAGTTATTTATACGCTGCGGTAGAGTCCAATCGAAGCCAAATGTCGCCTGCCAGGTTCGGGCTGATGATGGCGCATCAATGGCTTGAACATTCTAATAATCCGCTCAGTAACACGCATTTTGGCTCCACGCTGAAGGCTAGTATTGATATTTTAGAGAGGGTCACCAGGAAATATTCAAAACCTGAGTTTGGCATCAAGGAGTGCGTCGTTAATGGCAATGAGGAAAAGATACGTCAGACTACTATTTCGAAGGATACATTCTGTAATTTGCTGCATTTTAGTAAACCGAATTTCCAGAAGAAGCAGCCTAAATTGTTGATTGTGGCGCCTATGTCTGGGCATCATGCGACATTGCTGCGCGGAACTGTGCGGGATACATTGCCATTTTTTGATGTATATATCACAGACTGGATCGATGCTAGCCAAATCCCGATTACGGATGGTAGTTTTGATCTTGATGATTTTATTGATTATATCATCAACTACACCAAGCTCCTCGGGCCAGATCTGCATATACTTGCTGTGTGTCAACCGACTGTGCCGGTACTAGCTGCCACTGCTATCATGTCAGCGGATAAGGATTTGCATGTGCCAAAATCGATGATACTGATCGGCGGGCCTATTGATGGCAGAAAAAACCCAACCAAGCCGAATCATTTGGCTATGGAGAAGGATCTCGCATGGTTTGACCAAGCGCTTGTGACCAATGTTCCGCCAAACTATCCTGGCTATAGACGACGTGTATATCCCGGATTTTTGCAGCTTTCCAGCTTTATGATGATGAATATGAAAAAGCACGTCGATTCTCATGTGGATTTGTTCAAGAACCTGATTATTGAAGATGATGAGAAAACAGCCAAACAGAAAGAATTTTACGATGAGTATTTGTCTGTAATGGATCTGCCTGCGGAGTTTTATCTGCAAACAATTAAGGAAGTATTTCACGATTTCTCATTGGCAAAAGGTAAATTCGTCTCCAGAGGGCGCAAGGTGGACTTGACCGCGATTACTAAATGCGCGCTCATGGGCATTGAGGGCGAGCATGATGATATCGCTGCTGTTGGGCAAACGAAGGCGGCGCTGAAACTATGCAAAAACATCCCGGATAAGAAGAAGAAATATCACCTGCAGAAAGGAGTGGGTCATTATGGTGTTTTTAATGGTAGTAAGTTCAGAAAGATGATTGTTCCAGAAATAAAAGATTTTGTTTACGCCAATGATTAAAACGTATATTATGTCTTAAAATGGCGGTATGTAGGTTGTATTTTTATATCGCCAGTCGTTTAATTTAATATATCAAACAACTTATGAGCGCTACTGAAAAAGCCCAGCAAGTGGTCAGCACCGCTAGCTCAGGAGCAGACTTGTCTATTATTTCCTTAGTATCATCATCAGATTTTGTCGGTAAATTGGTGATCCTTACTCTCGTTTTAGCTTCTGTATGGAGCTGGGCGATTATTGCGAGCAAATTAACGCATTATTCCGCTTTGAAAAAAAGAATCCGCGCATTTGAAACGCTTTTCTGGTCAGGACAAATCCTTGACGAGCTATATGAGCGGGTCAAGCAATCAGTCGATAATCCGCTATCGGCTGTTTTCGTCGGTGCTATAAAAGAGTGTAAAAAGAGCGATGCATCCAGCTCTGCAACAAGATCGAGCGCTGCTCTAATTGGACATAAAGAACGCGTGCTAGGTGCGATGTATCTTGCCCGTAATCGTGAGCTTGAGACCCTTGATGAAAAGCTAGGGTTTTTGGCTACAATCGGCTCATCGGCGCCATTTATCGGGCTATTTGGCACAGTATGGGGGATTATGCATAGTTTTCAGTCAATAGCATCTTCTAAAAACACTAGCTTGGAGGTCGTAGCGCCTGGGATTGCAGAGGCTCTGCTTGCGACTGCGATCGGCTTGTTCGTAGCGATTCCAGCTGTGATGTTTTATAATTATCTCTCCTCCGAGGTGGATAGTATCAATAATAAGATTGATGATTTTATTGGTGAGTTAAATGCGTTAATCTCCAGAGCAATTGACGAAGAGAAAATGTAGATATGGCAGCACATCTAAATCAGCGCGGAGGCGGAAATATCCCTGGAAATAGCCGCAGACGAAGAAAACCCATGAGCGAAATTAACGTCACCCCTATGGTGGATGTGATGTTGGTGCTTCTTATTATTTTCATGATCACCTCACCGATGCTAGTTGCGGGTATTGATGTTGATTTGCCTAAAACAGACTCTGCTGCTATTTCTGGTCAATATAAGCCGCTTGTTATTAGCGTTAATAGAAAAGGCGAGCTATTTTTGTTTGAAACAAAGCTGCCAAAGGAAAAGCTTGAGCAGAAATTAAAGGATGTCACTAAGGAAAAGCGGGATGTTAAGATCTTCGTCAAGGGCGACAAGAACGTTTCTTATGGCACGATTATTGATGTGATGTCACGTATTTATAATGCTGGTTTTACAAAAGTAGCACTTATTTCAGATATAAAACATTAATGAGAAATCCAGAAAATAATTTTTTTGAAAAAGCAGTAATCTTCTCTGTCCTTGTCCATATTATTGTTATTGGGCTGTTTTTCTTTGGGTTACCATCTGCTTTTGAGCGGCTTGATAATGAAAAGGACATCATGACTTTTGAAGTTCTTCCTATGAGCGCCATTACGAATGTGAAAAATGAACGAACTATCCAAAAGAAAGCCAAAATCGCCAAGAAATCCAAGCAGATCAAGAACTCAAAAACAGCCGCGCCTCCAAAGCCCAAGAAGAGCGCGCAGAAGCCAAAAATAAAGAATAAACCGAAGAATATTCCGGCTAAAAAGAAGAAGATTAAGGTTGTTGAAAAGCAAAAAGAAATGAAACAAGCGCCTCCCAAACAAAAGGCCGCACCGGAGAGATATAAGCTTAAAGAAGATGTTATAGATTCCATCTTGAAAAATTTGGAGAGCGAGTCAGAAGGTGACTCTTCCAAAACCCCAGTCAAGAGCTTCAGCGCCAGAGACAAGGGTAGTAAATATGCTCGCGGCATGGAATATGATGAGGATTCTCCATTATCCATCACTGAGAATCTATTGGTAAAATCTCAGTTCGAGAAACATTGGCGCTTGCCAGTGGGTGCCATAAACCTGCAAGATGTTCGGGTCATGATGCGGATAAAAGTAGAAAAAGACGGCTCAATAACCGGTATAGAGATAAAAGACGTGGTTTGCCCGCCAAATTCCGAGGCGACTTGTAAACTTGTGACAGAGAGCGCCGTCAGGGCGGTCAAGCAGGCAAGCCCTCTTGAAAACCTGTTGCCGGAGCGTTATAATACATGGAAAGAATTCGACCTGAACTTTGACCCAAGCCTTATGGCCCAATAATTTTAATTATAAGAATCATTTATGAAAAACTTTGCTTTATTCCTCATCTGTTTTTTCTCCCTGAATGCTGCGGCTGTCAGCTCTGTTAACGTCACCAAGGGGCATTCGGACCCGATCCCTCTGGCGATTAACAATTTCGCAGGAGTCGACCCTTATGATGTAAAACTCGCCAAAGATATTGTCAAAGTTATTAGCAATGATTTAAAAGGCTCTGGGATGTTCCGCCCGATATCGCCTGCTGCATTCATCGAGAAGAAAATCGGCACGCGTCATAAGCCCCTCTTCGCAGCTTGGCAGCAGATTAATGCAAGCCTCCTGCTTAATGGCGATGTTAGCAAGCTGAGATCCGGGAAATTACAGGTGAATTTTATATTATGGGATTCTATTTTAGAAGCCTCTATGATGAGCGAGTCATTTGAGCTCCCAGAGCATCTTTGGCGCCAAGTCGCGCATAAAATATCCGATAGGGTTTACAAGAAAATCACGGGCTATGCAGGTTATTTTAACAGCAAAATAGCGTATGTTTCTGAAACGGGGCCTTACTTAAAGCGCATAAAACGTCTGGCTATTATGGACCAGGACGGGGAGAATCATCGCTATTTAACTGATGGGAAGGATCTTGTGCTGACCCCTAGATTCTCGCCCGATGCGAAAAAAATCCTCTATCTTTCCTATAAAAATGAATTACCGCAAGTGCATATGCTGGATTTGCGCACCGGCCGGAGCAGCCTCATTGGCAATTTCCCTGGCATGTCATTTGCACCAAAATTCTCACCCGATGGAAAGAAAGCATTGCTCTCAATCGCCAAGGATGGCTCCACTCATATTTATGAGATAAATCTCAGAAACAAGCGGATGAAGCAGCTTACAAAAGGCATCAGCATCAACACTTCCCCGAGCTATTCCCCAGATGGCAAAAAGATCGCCTTCAACTCAGACAGGCTGGGCATGCGCCAAATCTTCACGATGAACCGGGATGGTTCAAACAAACAAAGAATCAGCTTCGGCGGCGGGAACTACGCTGAGCCAAACTGGTCAAGCAGAAACTACATCGCCTTCACCAAGATCACCAGAGATTTTGGCTTCACGATCGGAGTCATGAGCCCAAACCCACACGAATCTCAAAACCGAGAGAGGCTAATCACCCGCGGTTACCTAGTCGAAAGCCCAGCCTGGGCGGATAATGGCAGAGTGCTTGTGTTCACCAAAGGCATGCCCCCACGCGGCAAACGCACCAAGGGCCTGAACCGCATATACACAATTGATTTCACCGGCTATAACGAACGCATCATCCCCACCCCCCACGACGCCTCTGGCCCTGACTGGTCGAAAAACTTGTGATGTATGGCTCGTTGTCATCATTAGATGATTATATAGTTTCTTGCGCAGGAAAGATTTTTCTGGACTTTTCTTGCAAATGGATATATAAATCCGAACTGGATGTTCATTTGGGCCTGTAGCTCAGTTGGTTAGAGCGCTCCGCTCATAACGGAGTGGTCGCAGGTTCAAGTCCTGCCGGGCCCACCATTTTGAATGTATCTGAATGGATTATTAATGGATTTATTTTTGAGCAGCAAGGCAATAATTTCTTGCTAATTGCCGCCTACTGACTGATAATCTCTTTAAATGTGACATCTATATTAGCTCTTTATCAAACGCATGATTAATAACCAAACAATCACACTCTATCTGGCCAAGACCTTTTTTAGGCAATTCTTGGTTACATCTGTGGTAGTTTTATGTGTACTTTTTATCACGAATGCTTTTGATACATTGCAAAAATTCAAAGCCAGCAATCTTTCTTCGATTGAATTTTGGCAATTTACTTCGTATAAAATTCCGTATTTTTTTAATAAAATCAGCTCGCTGGTTTGTTTTATATCAACTTTGATGTTTTTGCGCACTATTGTGCAATGTAATGAACTAATCATAATATTAAATAGCGGAATTCCGTTATGGCGAGTTTTTATCATACCGATTATTATGGCTTTTCTTATTGGGATAGTAGTTTTGTTTGTCTCGTCTCCCATCGGCACACATGGGCTGCAGGAATATAAAAAGCTTGAGGCAAAATTGGATGGGCGTGAGAATATGAATTTTACCCTAACTAAATCCGGGATATTCTTTTTTGAAAATTTCGATGGGGTAAAAAGAGTCATTCAGACAAGGTCGATAACCCCTAATAAGAAAATCCTTTCTGATGTGACAATCTTTTTAATTGATTCCGAAAATAACCTGACTCAGCGTATTGATGCTAAAAAAGCTATATTGGAAAATGGGGTGTTCAAACTAAAGTCGCTCACTCTGATATCACGCAAAAGATCAGAGACTCTAGAAGAGCTGGAGCTGCCATCTAGCCTGTCTATTGAGAATATCATGCAGCGTTTTGGCAGCCCAGATATGATCCATCTTTGGAATATGAATAATGTTATTGATAAGTTCTCTAGCTCCGGACTTGTTGTGACTACCTATCAAATCCATCTTTATAAACAAATATTTAATCCGTTATTTATGGCAACAATGACCTTCGTTGCGTGCTGGTTTGTGGGGCTGAATACGCGCAGTAGATCTAATGCTAAAATGCATGTGCTTGGCTTGACCCTTGGTGTGTGCGTCTATTTCTTCCTTGAGATTGTGCTCCGCGTTTTGGCCTATAGTGCCGTGCCGCCGATTTTTGCAACTTTATTGCCAATGCTATTTATAATCCTCGTAAGTAACTTTGTTATTTTACATTTCCAAGAAGGTTGATATACTGCCTCTTACATATTTATAAATAGACATTTTTTGAGGAATATAAAAATAATGAAATTACTCTCCTTTCTTGACCGGTTCTCGTCCGATATAGCAATTGACCTTGGAACCGCAAATACTTTGGTGTATGAAAAAAATAAAGGCATCGTCCTTGATGAACCGTCAGTCGTGGCGCTCATTAACGAAAATGGTATATTCAAGCCTTATGCTTTTGGCCAAGAAGCAAAGAATATGCGTGGCAGAACGCCAACAGATATAGAAGCCATACGTCCCCTCAGAGACGGCGTGATCGCTGATTTTAAAGGCGCAGAAGAAATGATCAAACATTTTATTCGCTCTGTAAAAGACAAGCGCTCCTTCACTGGCCCACTAATTATTATTTGCGTTCCTTCTGGCTCAACTCCAGTGGAGAGACGGGCTATACAAGAAGCCGCCGAGAGCGCAGGAGCACGTGATGTATATTTGATCGAAGAACCAATGGCCGCCGCGATTGGAGCAGGCTTGCCGGTGACGGAACCTACGGGCTCAATGATCGTTGATGTTGGCGGGGGAACGACAGAAGTTGCTGTGCTATCGCTTGGTGGCATAGTTTATGCTAGATCAGTTAGGGTAGGTGGAGACAAGATGGACGAGGCGATCATTTCTTATATAAGAAGAAATTTTAACCTTCTGATAGGAGAATCCACTGCTGAGAAAATAAAAAAACAGATTGGAGCTGCAGCTGTGTTAGAGGGGGAGCCGCTCAAGGAAATGGAAATTAAGGGGCGTGATCTAATTAATGGTATACCAAAAGAGATGACTTTAAACGAAAAGCAAATCGCAGAGAGCCTAGCAGAGCCTGTCAGCAAGATTGTTGAAGAGGTGAAAAATGCTTTGGAATGCACTCCGCCAGAGCTTTCATCGGATATCGTGGATAAAGGTATAGTCATGACGGGCGGCGGGGCGCTGCTTAAGAATTTTGACCATGTCCTGCGTGAGGCAACTGAGCTGCCAGTATTTGCAGCAGAAAATCCTCTTGCCTGTGTTGTTCTTGGAATTGGTCAGGTGCTGGAAGATTTTCCGAAATTAAAACATGTTTTATTTAAACAAGATTAGAATTTGTGGCGATATTAATAAACAGAGTAAAGATAAGAAATAATCTATTAGAGCTTGGGAAATTCACCCTTTTCTCTATTAGAAGATTTTTAGTTGGCACTCTGATAGTCGTCTCGTGTTATTTGCTATATTTCTCGCCAGTAAACATCGTGACAACCAGCCTCCTTGAGGTGGTTGGGAAAACTTTGTCTGCTGGCGTTTTGATCTATAATGGATCTATTGATAGTGTGAAATTAGCATATGGCAGATTATCTTATTTTAAGGATCTTGAATCTGAAAATCTAAGATTAAAGCTAGAATTAACTGAGCTGAAAAAAATCAAACAGCTCGCGCTGGATGCAAGGGTGGAGAATCAGGCTCTTCGACAAATGCTGCGGGTTCCACCTAAATTGCGCAATAATTTCGTTACTGCAAAGATAGTTGGTGTGTCATCAACCCCATTTGCAAGTTCTGCAGTTATTCAAGCAGGAGAGGCTGACGGAGTTCGGGTGAATGATGTCGTGAAAGGCAAGAGTGGTTTGATCGGCAGAATTACCGAAATTAGTAAGAATTATTCAACCGTGGTGCTGATAGATGACCATAACTCACGAATTCCGCTAATAACAAGCAATTCGAAGGCTCGCGGGCTGCTTGCAAAGCAAGGGGATCGTTTGAAAATGATCCATCTTAAAGAAGATCATACTGCAACTATTGGCGAGATGATTTATACCTCCGGCGATGGTAAAATTTATCCTAAAGGCATAGCAGTTGCAAAGATCGAGCGTGTTACGCATGAGGGGGTCTTTGTTAAGCTAGTTGAACATTTTGATGATATGGAGTTTGTTATAATAGAATCTACGCTTTAAAATAGAATCCACGCTTTAAAGATGAATAAGGGAAATGGAAGAGATAGAACAAACAGAAAATGATTTTATAGAGATCCCAAGAAGCGGTACTGAAAACACCGTGGATGGTGTATATAAAATTCATCTTACAAAAGAACTATCCGATCTTAGCAATGAATTCTGTAAATATTATCACACCACAAATAATGCTACTAAAGAAAACTTTTTTTCTATCGTTTTTGAAAATAACTTTCTAGCACCTCTTGAATATATAGATTCCCTAATGCGAAACCCTATTAATGGGCTTAATAATATTGTTACCTACTCTATTGCCAAATTATCCTCCACAAAACGAGAGCATTTAGTTGTTATCGTAGATAGCTATGATGAGGGTAGCACCCTTGCAGCCCATCTGGAGTCAGCAGGAACTCTCAGCTTAGAGCAGATTGAGGCGATGGTAAGAAAAGTGACCCACCTTATTACCCGTCTTCAGGATAATAATATATATGGCTGCTCTATAAACCCGTCAAATATCTTGATGCGGGATGGGAAATTTTTCTGCATACGAGAATTTATCAACTCATACCCTCTTTTTCATCAAGAAATACCGTATATCGCCCCGGAAATAGCGGAATGTCATGAAGCGGCGCGTTTCAACCCGACTGTTAAGGGGGATGTTTATGCTCTTGGGGTTACTGCATTATATGCATATATAAAACCAGGTTTTTTGGATGATTATGAAGATGCCTGGGACTATAATTTTGCTAGATTTGAGCATACTACATATAAATATTTGCTCAATAATGAGAAGATTCCAGAGCGGCTCAGAACGTTTCTGAAATGGACTCTGCATGATGATGCTACTATCCGCTGGGATATTGATAATATTGATCTGTGGCTCGGGCACGAGAATAGTAAAATACATTATGATTCTTTAAACGAAAAAAAAAGCAGCATTGAGTTTAACGGAAGATCCTATTCTACGATGAAATCGCTTGCTTATGGGATGTTTAATCATTGGTCTGATGCAATAAGCGTTACTAAAGATAGTAAATTATTCAAATGGGCGAGCTATATCCAAACTAATACGGATATATTAGTCGACATAAAGGAGATATTGAACACGAAATCCGATACGTCTTTTATCGTTACGAATGCTATCAATTCTAATGCAAAGATCGCCAAGCTTTTATCTGTGCTGGATCCAAACGGTCCCTTGCGTCGTGATGGGTTGGCTGTTTCTGCAGAAGCTATCCCTGGTTTTCTATATTATTTGCTCGTGACGAATAAAAAAGCAATGATTAATAGCGTCATAACTCTGATGAAGGATGAAACATGGTTTGACTATGCGGATAATAAAGATATTGCCGGGCATTTGAGCCTTGGCTCGTCAGATTCATTCAAAGCAGCAGCAGACAGCACCAAATCTTCCTCAATAGCCCGCGGGGTGGAGAGGTTAGTATATTCACTAAATCCCAACGCATCATGTCATAGCGCCCTTTTAAAGGGTATGTATATCACAAATATCGCAGAGCTTTTGGTGGCGCTTGATGATTTTGCCAAGAAGAACACAAAGCGCTTTAATATTGACAGGCATATTACTGCATTTATTGCGGCCAAGCTGGACTTAAAGGATGATGTCAAGCCAATTACCTTTCAGAATTTCCCCAAGCTTTCCGAGAATTCGGTGATAAAAGGTTTGAGTATAATTAATCTTCTGCATCAGCACGAGCCGGAGATCGAAATTCCCAATATATGCAAGGTCATTGGCAATGATTTAAATAATTTGCTTAAGGAGCATTTGCATAATGTTGAGTTCAAAAAGGAGTTGACCTCTCAGATAGAGGAGGTCGCTCAAGAAGGGAATATTAAAGGTATAATCAAGCTATTATCCAATCAGCAGCAATTTATAAATGATTATAATGGCTATAGGGAAGCTTGCCAGGAGGCAAAGAATTTAAAGAAGAAAATCAAAAGTTTGACTAATAATAGGGGAATTTTTGATAAATCTTTGCTTTTAGGGCAGAAGCTTACGGTTCTTTTGTCTTATGTATTGTGTTTTCTTGTAACTGTTGCGGTAATCGTATAGCTACTAATCATATAGGTAATAATTATGTCAAAAGCAGTATCTGAGAATAATTTTCAATTTGCTACCTCGCTTATCAAGATCATAGCGATAGTAATCTCATTGATGGTTATAGTTGTTTCTTGGTATGCATTTATATTTTTCATCGGAACGATGCTTCCGACAATTTTTGCTATTTTTTACGACAGAAACCGTCATAGATGCCTTTCTGCAACCGTTTGTAGCTTTAATCTAATAGGGGTGTTGCCCTATATGATTCGCATATGGGAGAGTAGCTCTGTGGATTATCTGGCAAAGCAACTTCTGACCAACATCGACACTTGGATGATGATATATGGCACAGCCTTTATCGGGCAGCTTTTATATGTTTCAATGCCAGTTTTGATAGTTAAATTATATGAAGCGAAAACCAAAGTTCATATTTCAAACTACCAGAATCAGCACAAAGAACTATGTGCTAAGTGGGATCTTGACGGGTGCTAAGAAAGCTACGCGGGCAGGTCTAGTACTACAGTTGTAATTTATGACACCTCAACAGGTTCAAATATTTTCGGCATATCAACTATCTAGAGCTTACCCAGTTTATGGCTACCAGGAGGATAGTTCGCTCACGCTGCTTATCCCATGCTTACGCATTTTGCTACATTGTCCTGTACGCATCTTTATTCAGTACAGTAGATTCACTCAGTAGCATGAGTGGTAGTATCCCTGTATATTACAGCTCTTCCGACAGCCTCGTGTCACAGGGGGGTATTGCCCAACGCCGCTAAAAGGTACAATTAAGCTGAGTACGGAACCCCCGTTGCTGGGAATTCCTTACTCGGCTGTTAAACACGCAAAGGAAAATTAAAAAGATTCAATAACATTAGCACCACAGCTATAAATTTGTTATAGTGAGACATGGATTAACCTTAGGCAGTGGCATTGCAAAGATGATATTAGAAACATATCCAAGCAAAAAAGAAGAACTCTATAACGAGCATTTACAAGAGATATCCGGGGCAAACTTTACATTCAGAGAGCTGGATATCATAGCTTGTATAATACATAATAGAGGCGAGAAGAAAATAGCATCTCTTTTATCCATTTCGTATAGAACGGTTGGATCTCATGTTCGTAATATAATGAGTAAACTTGGATATAACTCAAGAGAATACATCATAGATGCTGTTGAGAAATCAGGTAAGTTACAATATGTGAGGCAATATTATTTCCATTTGGTTATGGAGGCCGCTTTTGAGAAATATTTACGAAAAATAAG
Organism: Rickettsiales bacterium; assembly: GCA_002402195.1. GTDB lineage: Bacteria > Pseudomonadota > Alphaproteobacteria > Rickettsiales > Rickettsiaceae > Megaera_A. The sequence continues at coordinate 44,399 of NVVL01000046.1, forward strand.
AGGATTAGCAAACCGTAGTGGAATTGTTTGCGCTACTGATTTTAATAATGTAACTGAGGAAGAGAAGAAATCACTTGAGCTATTTACTGAATCTTTAGCTCTTGCGAATATTACTCTAACTGACATTAATTTGCTAAAGGCTGAAGGGAGCTATGAAAAAGCCAGACATAATCTTCACATAATCAGCATGAAATCAGTGAATAAACTCTCTGGTTTATATCAAAATATAAAGGATGCTGAAAATAATTCTGAAGAAACCACTGGAGAAAATATTGAAAAAAATGTTAAAAAAACTACCCAGAACGAAAACAGAAAAAACATAGCTGTATATTTTGACAAAGATATTGATCTGTTGACTGTACAAGATATGGAGCATGTTGATTTTAGAAGCAAGTCTAATTACTATTTCTCAGTGCTTGAGCTAATTGGCAAGCTTACGGGTAAGCCACTGGTTGCTGAAATCATTCAAGAGTTTAAAGATGCACATCAAGATTTGCAGAAATCTTGGGCTGGGACTGGCATTGCTGGAGGAGAATTTTCGGGTAATGGTAGCAGTTATTTTACGTCAAAAAATGCAGCAATATTTGCTGCCTGCGTAGGAAGCATCATCTTTTTTATGTATTTGCTAGTATGGAATAATACTCCATCAGAAAATAACAACAATTCTAATGGTCTGCAAGTAGCCTCGCACAATAAAACTGAAATCTGGAATTTACCAAAGCAGTTACCCACTAACAAAAAAGTATCTAATATCATTACGCCCGTTAGTTATTTTGTGGATCATGTGAGACAACTACATCAACTTAAGGAGAATT
>NVVL01000047.1 GCA_002402195.1 Rickettsiales bacterium
CTGTAACATGATAACACCTGCTATACCCAAATCATAGTTATTTAATCATCAACCCATCTATCCCCAGCACCTCGGGTATCCTAACAGACCCATCTTCCTCCTAAAAGTTTTCCAAAAAAAGAATGAAACCGTACCAATCTGGTTAATGCGCCAAGCTGGTCGGTATATGCCAGAATATATGGCAGTGCGGGCTGGAATGGATAATTTCCTTGATCTGTGCTATGACTCAGACAAAGCTTCAAAAGTAACCCTACAGCCGGTAGAAAGGTTCGGGTTTGATGCTGCCATCATTTTCTCCGATATTCTGGTATTACCGCACGCTCTTGGCTGGGATGTTGCTTTCAAACAGGGAGAAGGGCCGGTGCTTAGGAAGTTTGAGTCAGAGAAAGATCTATCTTTAATAAGCGATAATTTCTCTGCTAAAATCAATAATATCTACGACACGGTCAGCAAGGTTAAGGGAGCGCTGCCAAAAAATGTATCCTTAATCGGTTTTGCCGGCAGCCCATGGACGGTTGCCAGCTATATGCTAGAGGGCAAAGGAAAACAGGACTTTTCAGTTAGTAAAAATTTTCTATATACAAAAAGATCTTTAGCTGAAAAACTTATTGGAATCATAACTGAAAAAACTATAGAATATTTATCAGGTCAGATTGACGCAGGGGCAGAGGTGATTCAGCTATTTGATTCGTGGTCTGGGATGCTTAGCGGCTCTGAATATCATGATTTCGTGATTAAACCTACAAAGAGAATAATATCTGCTTTAAAACAAAAATACCCACATATCCCAGTGATAGGATTTCCGCGTGGAGCTGGTTATAATTACGACCAATATATCAAGCACGCGGGGGTTGATGCTGTTGGGGTTGATCAATTCACTCCTTTGTCTCAAATGAAGAAGTGGCAGGAGGAAATTGTCGTGCAAGGGAATTTGGATCCAGTGATATTGCTTGGAAGCAAAGAGAATATAGCTCGGTCAGTTGATGAAATTTTTGCCAGTATGGGTGGTAAGGGCAGTAAGAATTTCATATTTAATCTAGGTCATGGTATATTGCAAACCACCCCTGTAGAAAATGTTGAATATCTTGTGGATTATGTCAAAAACTGTCAAAAATAAGAGAACAAAGATTGCAGAAAAATCAGTTGCTGATAAATTGGTTAATAATAAAAAAACAGCAATTATCCTGTTTAATCTCGGAGGGCCAGATAAACCTAGCTCTGTGAAGAAATTTTTGTTTAATCTGTTCAACGACAAACATATCATCCCTCTTCCTGCGATATTTAGATATGTTTTAGCATGGTTTATTTCTTTTAGAAGAGAAGATGCAGCAAAAAAAAACTACGCCCATATGGGCGGTAAATCCCCCATATATGAAGAAACCAAAAAACAAGCAGATGCATTAAGAGAGGAGCTCAGCGGTAAAATAGATTCAGAGTTCGAAATTTTCATCAGTATGCGTCATTGGCACCCAATGTCAGACGAGGTAGCAGCTCGGCTGCGGGATTATATGCCAGATGAGGTTATTTTGCTTCCATTATACCCTCAATTTTCAATGACTACATCATATTCTGCGATAGAGGATTTTAAAAATTCCATGCATCGTAATTTTTCCAAAAGCGCGATGAGCAAGATAGTGCTCAAAACAGTTTGCTGCTATCCGGATGAGGAATATTTCATTAAATCGCACGCAGAATTAATCACGGAATCGATCGGGAAAATAAAAAATAAAGATAATTACAGAATATTATTTTCAGCACATGGTTTGCCAGTAAAAAACATCAAATCGGGCGACCCGTATCAGTGGCAAATTGAAAATACAGTCAAATCTATCACTAACTTGCTATCTATCAAAAATTTAGATTATAAGATAACATATCAAAGCAAGGTTGGCAGGCTAGAATGGCTCACCCCAAGCACTGAGGATGAAATAAAACTAGCAGCAGAGCAAGGAAAAGAGATGATCATAGTTCCTGTTGCCTTTGTTAGTGAGCACATAGAAACCCTGGTGGAGCTTGATATCGAATATAAAGAGATCGCAAACCAGTATGGCGTGAATTATATCAGAGTTCCGGCGCTTGGTATAAATAAATCATTTGTAAAATCTTTAAGTCGTACTATACTAAAATTCAGTAAGAAGGAAGGGGAGTTTTTAAGCTCTGCAAGCATGTCTAGAATATGCCCAAAAAATTGCAACAAATGTCCATGCTAGTGGATAAAAAAACTAAGGGAGAGCAATGGAAGATTATTTTTTATGGTACAAAGCTATTCACATTATTTCTGTGATATCCTGGATGGCTGGGATGTTATATATGCCAAGATTATTTGCATATCACACCAAAGCTGAAACCGGCTCTGAGATGGACAAAGTTTTTCAGCTAATGGAGCTTCGGTTGCTCAGAATCATAATCAATCCTGCGATGATACTTACCTATTTCTTTGGTCTGCTAACGGCTTATATATACGGTTGTGTAGCTCTTGGTATGTGGTTTCACATAAAAATGCTTATGGTTCTTGGACTGACTATTTTCCACCATTTTCTTGCCAGATGGAGAAAAGATTTTGCTAAAGGAGAAAATAAGCATTCTGAAAAATTCTATAGAATAATCAACGAAGTCCCAACAATCATGATGGTTATCGCCGTCGTGATGGTAGTGGTGAAGCCGTTTGAGTGATTGGAATCATCGCTCTATGAGATGGTTAGAATTGATGTATATATTTGGGGTTGCGCTACATTTAATATCAATTGTAGCACTGACCAATGAATCTACATTGTTTTCTGAATTATTGATTTTGTGTGTAATTATCTCGTTAAGCTTTAAAGCAAAGGAGCTCAGCGAGATAGATAAGACTAGCATCTACAATCCATTTTTAAAGGCTGTTTTAGTTCGTTGTTTAATATTAAGTTTTCCAAGAGAGTTGGTTGTCACATATGGTGATACTGCGCTATTATATTTATTATATATGGTAATAGTTGTTGGTATGATGTATGATCTTTATCAAACAATAAAGATCATACAACCCTTTATGAAAAGGGCTAATTAGTCATTTAAGATTTAAGCAGTTACCAGCAAAAAAACATGAACATGAAAACAATAATTATTCAATCAAGCTCCCCTATTCGGCTAGACAGGTATCTTCGCAGAGAGTTCAGCAACCTAACTCAAGGGGTGATCGAGAAAGCTTTGAGAAGTGGAGCGGTTAAGCTCAATGACAGCAAGCCCAAATCTAGTACTCGCATTCAAAAAGATGACATACTCACTATTGCAGAGGGCGCGTTTCCAGATAAATTGGCAGGCAATGCTGGTGATACGAAGCATTTTTCACAAAATGTCATCGCCCTTGCAGAGAAATTACTCTCAAAATATTTGCTCTTTTCTTCTGATGAGTTTATAGCAATCGATAAGCCATGCAACCTCGCAACACAAGGGGGCAGCAAGATCTCGCTATCGGTTGATGATGCGCTTGCATACCTAAATAGTCAGGAAAATAGCAATGATGGATATAAGCTAGCACATAGGCTAGATAAGGAAACCAGCGGAATATTACTCATTGCCAAGGGGGCGGAAAATGCTGCCAGGCTAGGGACTGCGTTCCAGGATAAATTGATAAAAAAAACCTATATTGGGCTTTTATCCTCCTGCCCGGCTGAGCTTGAGGGGAAAATAGTAAATAATATCGGCAAAGATAGATCTGGAATCTTCGAGGTCGTAAAAGAGCTTGCCAGTGGCGGCAAGCTGGCTGAAACGCATTATAAAGTTCTAAAAAAGAAGGGCAGCTCTGTGCTGGTGCAGTTTAACCCTCTGACTGGGCGTATGCATCAGCTTCGTTTTCACAGCAAACATATCGGTTGCCCGATTATTGGGGATAAGAAATACGGAGGCAAGGAGTCTGCCCGAATGTTCCTACACGCCCAAAAAATCGTTATATCACCAGCAGTTTTTGGAGCGGAGATTATAATCGAATCGCCCCCAGCAGAGGAGTTTGGGTTTGATGCTGATGTTGCTGCTCAGATTTCTGGCTAGTCAGGAAGCAGCCAGCTCACCCGCCTCTTGGCCTGTAATATCAACTATTTCAGGTGGTGAGGGGGCATCAATATGCGGCTGTTTAAAAAATGAAAATGATATTTTTTGAGAGCCATCTAGCACAGTTTCAACGGGCAAAATATAGCTTATAATTAATGCATCGATTTCTGGTGGAGCAGGTGATTTTTGGGACTCTTGTACGACTCCCTTGATTTCTGGTGGGGTTTGAAGCCATTGGAGTGTTTGTAGAGCTGTGTAGATAGATTCAGCTAGAATGTCTACTGTATCCGATACTTCAAGAGTTTTTAGATGCGCTATATATGCATTGAGATGTTCTTTTGGTATTTTTTCCAATAAGTATCTTAATTCTGTAAATATGTTTATTGTAACTTCAGTGCTGGAACAAGATAGGATGCTAGATATAGTCTTTATAGTGTCATTATCGATTCTGATATAAGGGTTTCTTTGTAAAAAACTTCCCAATGATTTTTCTCTAATGGCATTTACGACAAGGCTAGAATTATGCATCATGGTGAATGTTTCATAAAAAAGTTCGCTAGAAGAAGGTTCATTAGAAGAGGCCTCATTAGAAGGCAAAGCTTTGCACGTATGAGTACGAACTAATTTAGGCACTCCGACATAGGAAAACAGTTTTGCCATCAGGTTCAATAGCCTAGATCCACTCATTATTCACCCCACTAGTTTTAGTCATAAAGATGAATTTTATCATAATCTACGCAACTAAAAACCACCAACTTTTCCCGGGTCAAATAATAAAAAGCCACCAAGAAGAAAACTCCTTGGTGGCTTTTATCTCACTATTTTATGTAAAGCCTTAAGCTTTACTATCGCTCTTGCTGTTTTTGTCAGCTTTGTTCAGATCATCAAGATCATCAAGATCTTCATAGTCTGCGTTTAATGCTTCGAGCATTTCTTGTCTCAAGAGTTTTTTATTATATTCTTTGCCAAGTGCTCTAACAACAAATACCCATAATACAACGATTCCAAAGAAAATAGATGCAAATATAGGAGTTGCTTCTGTGAATGATGCTGCTGGCATCAGGATAAAGAAAGTGGATTGGATGATACCTCCACCAGATTTACCGAATCTTCCGCCAATAACATCTACAGCAGCTTTACCTTTTGTTTTCATCTCATCATCAAGAGGGATATATGCCATCTCTTTTGTTGAATCGAATAGGGAATATTTCACACCTTTACTCAGAACATTCTGTGCCATACCAATCATCACTACCATTGCAAGTGGACCGGTACCTAGGAACGCAGCAACTTGCAGCCCCATCGTGTCACCAAAGAAGATGAATGAGAAGAAAGCAAGACCTGTGCATAGAATCATTATAGGAGTGAAAATAGCAGCAGTTTGCCAAGATACTCTGCGCAGGATGTTACTCCCCACTAGCATAAAGAAGATAGCCACAAAGCCTTGATATGCCTGGAACGTACCCATATAAGAAGTATAAGCCTCAACAGTTGGGTGCAGCTCATGAATTTTCGCCTTCCAAACGCCTTCAACCAAGTTGATTGATACGCCATATGAAAGCACTAGCATAGCTATCAAACCAAGATATTTAGAAGTAAAGATCATCTTGAAGCTCTCACCAAGGGAAAGCTTAGCTTTTTTCTTCTTTGTTGAGTTTGGTTTTTCCTGGTCGCATAATGCAGGGTCAGTAAGCACATTGCGGTTTATCCAGCTATATAGAAACAATATAGTCAGACCACTTACTATAGTTATGCATAAAACAGGAATTAGCTTCACATCATCTGGAACTATATGTGTATCTTCGCTCATGAAGAACCATAAAGTAAGCGCCACTAAAGGAAGTGCTACATTACCAAGAAGACCGAACATAGAATAGAATCTTTTTGCCTCGTCAGTCTTAGTGATTTGGTTTGCAAACTGCCAGAAAAGCAGAGAAAGCATCATGCTGCCCCATAATTCAGAGATCGTATAGAAAGAAGCATAACTCCAATTACCAGCAATTTTGATGAACCATTGAAAGTTCGGATATTCCTCTATCAACGCGCTGATTGTGCTTGCTGACGGGTGGAATGCTTCTGGATTTGGATATAATACAAACGCAAAAAATGCGATATATCCTAGGAAAAATGAAGTAACGGTATAGAAAACCTTTTGCTGACTCATCATATTGCATAATTTTGCATATGCGATCATCATCATAATAGCAGAAGGAAGAACGACATAAGTCTTCAAAAAGCTGATAGCTTCAGGGCCAATATGCGTTACAACCAAGCCATCTTTAACGGATCTAAGCGTTGCATAGTTAAACAAAATGCAAGCCATCATTAAGGCCATCGGGATGAATTTTTTATTCTCATGCCACTCGATTGGCCAGAATATCTTTCTAAGTTCAGCCAAGAAGCCAGTCTTTTTAGAGTTTTCCATTGTTACAATGTATTTAGTTAAAGAAACTTTTCCGCTGGATAATACAGAAAACATTGAAAAAAGTCAATGATTTTGTTAATATCTTTTTACTTTTAATGTTAAACAAACCCAGCTATTTCTACGCAGCACCTCTTCAACCTCAAACCCTTCTGTTATGTATGCATTTGTAACCTCATTTTCTTGATAATCCAGGAATCCAGATAAGATCACTCTGCATTCCTGGGAGGTGATTTGACGGATGGAATTTGCCATAGAAATCAGAGGTTTTGCAAGAATATTACTGACTATCAAGTCGAATTTGCCTACTCGTGAGTCTGGAATAGCAAGGTCAGTTTCGGTGTTCTGATAAAAATCAATATGCGAATTATTATGAATTTGATTTTCTTTTGCAAGCTTAACCGAAATCTCTTCAATATCACAAGCAAGAAGCTGCGTCCCGGGCCAGATTTTATCCGCAGCAAAGCTTAATATCCCGCTACCTGTTCCGATATCAAATATATTCTTGAACTTAATATCGCTGAGCGCTTCCATAGCCTCAATACATAATGATGTTGTTGCGTGATCGCCTGTTCCAAATGCCCGTGATGCCTCGATAAATATTGGAGTTTTCTCCTTCGGGCACGCAGCTTTTGCCGAGCTTGAGGTGATAAAAAACTGCCCAGCTATAATTGGTTTTAATTGGCTTTGATATTCAGCCACCCAGTCTTTATCTTCTATTTGTTTTAGGGTAAGTTCTGACTCTATCTCAAGATCATGTTGCTCGGCAAAGGCTGATAGCTCACTTGCTAGAAGCTTCAAATCTGGCTCTGCAGGGAGGTAGACTTCCATGCTCCACAAATCATTCGGCTGTGAGTCAACCGTAAAGGATTTTACCTCAGAACTGCTGATACCAAGCGTGTCTTCTGGAAAAAAACTCTCAAATTGCTCTAGAAATTTATATTTTGTAATAAAATGAAGATTATGAGTAACTCTGGGATGGCTGAATGGATTATTCATTATTTATACTAATAATTGTTTAAATTTTTGATTAGTTCGATTATAATGCAAAATATTAAATTAAGGGAGCTATTATGAACAAAATAAGAAATATTGCTATATGTTTGTGTTTAACATTATTTGCAAATATCACAATTGCCGCAGATAAGTCTGGCGTTTCAAAATCGAAAACCAAGCTTCGCGATCCCGCTGAGTTTCTCCGCGTGATTGACGATTACAAAGCCTATGTTGCCACAGTTTCTCCAGAGACCCGGGATGAAATTATTGTTTATCGCAAAGAAATCGCGAAGCTTAACAAGGAAAAAAAGCTTTTTTATAGAAAATTATCCAAAAATGCTCAAGGGTATTTGAAGCAGGAGCAGAAATATAAAAAGAAATTGCCTCTTAATCGCAAGAGTCTGATCAACATCCAAACGCCTGGGCAAAAAAAATCTAGGAAAAAAGGGTAGGGTTAGAATTTTCGTTTTGTTGAGATGTTTGTGAGAGATGTTTTGGTAAGAAGCAATTACCCTGGGCATTTGTATAAAATATGCATAATACATCTTGCAAAAAAACTGTAATTTATTATAATGACAGGCGCTGGGGTTATAGCTCAATCGGTAGAGCGTTTGGATGGCATTCAAAAGGTCGGCGGTTCGATTCCGCCTAACTCCACCAGCGCTCCTTTGGAGCTTCGGCTGGCAGGCCAGCCTATTCATTGTTATGAAACATCTTTTGGTAATATAGTTATACAAAATGTACAACCTATTTTTTGAAAAACTGTCCATCCGTCAAAAATACAGGATATTTTTAGGCCTGCAAGCATTGCTTCTAAAGTTCTATATGTCAAACCTTAAGCCAGCGCTTAGGTGGTGGCCTTTATAATGGAAGGATTTCTCGTTTAACTGCCTGGTTTTGCCTAGATCGCGATAGCTGTAGGTTATCTCGAGGCTGGCAGTTCCGCCAAGTTCCCATGATGCACCCAGATAGCCGGCAAAAGCTAGATTATGCTTCTTCTTAATTTCTCCATTATTAGCAGCATCCGTCTCGCCAGATTTAACAGCGCTTACCTCTGAAAAACCTGCTCCAGCTCCAACGAATATATTCACAAGGTGAGCATCAAAAATATTCACTAAACCATTGAACATAAGAGTGTTTGCTTTTCCTTGTAGCTTCACGTCGCCTTTTTTATGAAGAGGGTCGGAAAAATGCTCTAACATAAGCTCAATCCTTACGCTATCGATCACATTATAACCAATACCAGCACCGAAAAATAGCTTGTTTTTGGATTTTAGGGTTTGGATTTTACTTAATTGCGACAGTCCGGCATTAGCTTTTATATAAAAAACATCTTCCATCGCATAAGCAGATGGTGAAGCTAGCATAGTAGTTGCCATGGCTGTTAACAGAATCTTTTTCATGAGTAATCCTCTGATATTTTACAATTAATATATCAAAAAATTAGCATTGATAAACAGTTAATACAATAAAATGCACGCATAATGCACAGAGAATATAAAATAATGTAGGAAATAAGATGCTATTGCCGGTGGATATGGATTGCCATGAGTCTGAGCATAAGCCTGGGGGTGGAGATAGGCATGAGTGCGGTGCTAGGTTTGAGTCTGGGCATGAGCGTGAAGCTGGGCATGAGCCTCATAACAATCACGAAATTTTTGTAGCAGATGATCTATTCTCGCAGCCATATTACCTGCATCTTCAAGGGGGTCGCGCCTTGCTGCATGCTGAGAATGCTGCGCTTGAATGTGCTCGATATTTTTCTTAGTATAATAACGCCTGCCACGGAGTTTTATTACCGAGATATTAGAGTCAATTTTCTCGATATATCGCAATTTATGTTGAGAAATACCGGTTAAATTCGTAACTTCAGCTATGGAAAAATATTTCTTATTCAGCATCGGATTTATTAATCTGTTCCTTAAAAGATTTAGATGGGATGAATCTTAGCACGCTTCTTGGTGTGATTCTAACAGAATTTCCTGATTTAATATTAAAACCAACCCTTGCTGCCTTGTGATTAATCCTCCATACACCAAAATTCTTCAGCATAAGCTTGCCTTCTTGCTCGGTGATGTTCAATATTTCTGAAAATATATGAGAGGTGATTTCCTCGCAAATAACACTGGACAAACCAAGCCTGCCCTTTAAGCGCTCGGCTATTTTGTCTTTAGTAATCGTTACAGGTTTTGGTTTTTGCATATAACATACCAGTTTTTAGGAATATGTGGATCATAATTGCCAGCGCCCTCAGCATCACCAGCGAACAAGCAAAGATCCCCAGGTCGCCCCAGCTCCAAATGCTGTAAAGGCTAAAATATCACCAGGTTTGAATAACCCTTTTGACTTTAACTCATGAAATGCAAGGGGTATAGAAGCAGCTGAGCAATTTGCATGTTTTTGAATTGTCGTGATGATTTTTTTATCATCAATATTTAGCTTTTTAGCAAGACTATTAATAATCCGCAAATTAGCTTGATGCGGAATAAAATAATCAATATCTGATATTTTTAAATTATTCGACTCCAATAAAAGACCAGTCGATTCAGCCATTTTCTCAATAGCCTTCTTGAACACTTCCTGCCCCTTCATCTGAACTTGGCCGCTTTTGCCGTTCATACTCACCCCGCCATCTGTGTAGAGCATGTCATACATAGAACCGTCTGAGTAAATATTACTATCGATAATGCCGGAATCTGAATCTGTTTGCTGCAAAATCACTGCGCCCGCGCCATCGCCAAATAATATGCATGTTCCTCGGTCTTGCCAGTTCAGCAAGGAGGACATTTTCTCTGCGCATACTAAAAGGACTGTCTTATATTTACCAGATTTAATCATGCTATCTGCAACTTGCATACCATAGATAAACCCAGAGCAAATCGCCTGCATGTCAAATGAGGGAATGTTACCAAGACCTAAATATCCTTGCAGTTTGTTAGCTGTGCTGGGGAAGCTGTTATCTGGGGTGTTGGTGCAAACGATGATGAGATCTATAACACTAGCATCAATGCCAGCATCGTTAATGCGAGCATCGTTAATGCAAGCATCGTTAATGCAAGCATTTTCAATGGCCGCAAGCGCAGCTTTATGAGCCATATGAGAGCTATACTCCCCTTCAGCTGCAATATGTCTTTGAGTAATACCAGTCCTAGACCTTATCCACTCATCGCTAGTGTCAATTGACTTCGCAAGATCAGAGTTGGAAAGAACCTTCGTTGGTAAATAGCCTCCAGAACCAATAATTTTTGAGGCCATTCTAGCCCTACTCTGAATCAGTGCTGTCAGCTTTTGCTATAACAATTTGACGTTTGTTATAAGAACCGCTGCTTTGATCAACGTGATGAGGCAATCTATACTCACCAGTGTCTTTGTCAACAATGATATTAATTCTGCTTAGCGCATCGTGAGAACGCCTCATATTACGCTTAGATGTCGATGTTTTTTTCTTTGGAACTGCCATTATATTTTTCCTCTATCGAGACTTTATTTACAAAATTTGAAAAAAGTATTTGTCAAACAGGTCCGCATTGTATTATATTTCACTTACAAAATCCAGAATATTTTATATAAAAAATTTTATGACCCAATTAAACACATATTTCCTGAGACTATTTAGTGCTATCCTCCTGCTTGTTCTTACCGGTTGTCAAACAATCGATGTGAGGGGGCAATTTGTTAGTGATACTGCGATTGAGAAGCTAAGTGCGCAGAAACCAACCAAGCAAGAAGTTACCGATATGATTGGTTCTCCGACATATATACCTGACTATAGCAAAAATACTTGGTATTATATTCAGAGATCTCTTGCTCGCAAAGCTTGGTTTACTCCGAAAGTAACGGAGCAGCGTATTATAAAAATCACATTCAATAGCAAAGATAAGCTAAAGAAAGTCCAGCTGCTTGAAAATCTTCAAAACGAAAATATTAGCGCCAAAAGCCAGTTTACTAAAACTCATGGCACTGAGAAGAGCGGTATTCAAACATTCGTTAAAAATATAGGTCGGTTTAATAAAACATCGACTGGTAGTAATAGAAGCAAGAAGAAAAAATAACTACATCTAGATTTCAAATTGGTAATTTTGCCTGGCAGATACTGACTTCAAGTAGAGTTGGTGTCTGCTAGGTGGTACTAGGTGGCGTTCGGTAACGGTAGCGCTAGGTAATAAACGCTAGGCAATGCAAGGCACCAGTTAACATTGGAGAAAAATTATGATTAATGATGATGAACTAAAAAAACTGCAAAAGCTTTCAAAGCTTAGTTTCCAGCCAGAAGAGCTAAAGACATTCTCCGCTAAACTTGCCGGGGTTTTGGATATGATTGACGAGATGCAGGAGCTAGATATCAGCGGAGTAAAGCCGCTTCGCTCGGTTTTGGATGGCTCGCAGAGATTCAGGGAAGATAAAATCGAGAATTCCGATATTTCTGAAGATTTATTTAAAAACACCCCAGAGGAAATTGCGGAATTTGCAAAAGAAATAAAATGTTTTGTTGTACCAAAGGTGATTGAATAAAATGAATGATTTAATAAAACTCTCAATTACAGAAGCTCTTAGCGCCATGAAGGAGAAGAAATTCACCCCATCAGAGCTCGTAGAGGCTCATATAAAGAGCGCAGAAAGAACCAAAAACCTTAACAGCTATATCACAGAGACTTTTGACTCTGCGCGCTTGCTTGCAGAGAAAGCTGATCAGCACTACAATAACGGAACAGCTCGCAAATTAGAGGGAATCCCGGTTGCTGTGAAGGATTTATTCTGCACAAATGGAGTAAAAACCACTGCGGGCTCTAAAATGCTTAGCAATTTCTCTCCCACTTACGACTCCACTGTCAGCAAGAATATAGCGGACTCTGGCAGCATCATGCTTGGTAAAACCAATATGGATGAGTTCGCTATGGGCTCTTCGAATACTACCAGCTATTTTGGTAATGTGATCTCCCCTTGGAAGGAGATTGGAAGCGATAAAGACCTCGTTCCTGGTGGTTCTTCTGGCGGCTCTGCTGTATCGGTGAGTGCGTTTTCCTCAATGGCGGCGCTTGGGAGTGATACTGGTGGCTCAATCAGGCAGCCGGCAGCGTTCACGGGGATATTCGGGATGAAGCCTACATATGGCAGATGCTCCAGATGGGGCATGGTTGCGTTTGCAAGTTCATTAGATCAAGCTGGTATTTTCACAAGATCAACGAGCGATGCAGCCCTGATGCTAGAGGCAATGATGGGATTTGACGAGAAAGACTCAACATCCATTGACCAAAGCGTGCCGGAGCTTGTTTCTGCATGCAAGAAATCCGTTAAAGGGATGAGAGTTGGAGTTCCAACTGATCTCATGGAGCTTGATGGTATTAATAGCGAAATCGTCAAAATGTGGCAAGATTCTATCGCAATGATGAGAGCGGAAGGCGCAGAAATTGTGGATATCAAGCTGCCCCATGCAAAATATGCATTATCTGTTTACTATGTGATCGCCCCTGCTGAGGCATCTTCGAACCTGTCTAGATATGACGGTGTTCGTTATGGTCATAGAACGGATAAAACCGGTTTGAATTTGGATGATATGTATATCCAAACCCGCACAGAAGGCTTTGGCGAGGAGGTAAAGCGCCGCATCATGATTGGGACTTATGTTCTGTCCTCAAGTCATATGGATGCTTATTATACTAAAGCGCAGCGCGTGCGTAGATTAATTTCTAATGATTTTAAGGATGCATATCAAAAAGCAGATGTGATCTTGCTGCCATCGACTCCGACTGCGGCGTTTGGCATTCATGACAATCAAGATGACCCGCGCGCGATGTATCTGAACGATCTCTTCACCATACCTGCAAGCCTTGCTGGCCTGCCATGTGCTTCTGTGCCTGCTGCCCTGTCGGTGAGCGGATTGCCACTTGGGATGCAGCTAGTTGCGCCGGCTCTGGATGAATATAATGTGCTAAGGGCTTCGGCCGTGATTGAGCGCGCTACATCTGATATTGACTTTACACCGAAGGGGTTTTAAATGGCTTATATAACAGGAAATACCGGGGAATGGGAATATGTGATAGGGTTGGAGGTTCATGCGCAAATATCTTCAAATGCTAAATTATTCTCCGCCACTGCGACTAAATTTGGTGCGAATCCTAACACTCAAGTGTCGCTAGTTGATGCGGCTATGCCTGGGATGCTTCCGGTATTGAATAAATATTGTGTAGAGCAGGCGATCAAAACGGGCTTGGCGATTAATGCAGAAATTAATAAATTATCAGTTTTTGATAGGAAAAATTATTTCTACCCCGATCTTCCGCAAGGATATCAGATCTCGCAATTTTATTTGCCGATCGTACAAAATGGTCATCTGATTCTTACTTTGGAAGATGGGAGTGAGAAAAAAATCAGGATTAACCGCATTCATTTAGAACAAGATGCAGGGAAAAGTATTCATGATCAGCATCCAGATTATAGCTTGATCGATCTAAACCGTTCAGGCATCGCCTTGATAGAAGTGGTGACAGAACCTGACATGAGCTCGCCATATGAAGCCGCTGAATATGTGAAAAAGCTGAGAAACATAATGCGCTATGTTGGCTCTTGTGATGGGAATATGGATCAGGGATCTTTGCGTTGTGATGCGAATATTTCAGTGCGCCGGCCTGGCGGGGAGCTTGGAACTAGGTGCGAGATTAAGAATCTGAATTCCATCAGAAACATCGTTAAAGCGATTGAATATGAGGCAATGCGTCAGGTGGAGCTACTAGAGAGCGGCGGGGTTGTTGCCCAGGAAACAAGATTGTTCAACACAGAAACCGGCGAAACTAAGACTATGCGCTCGAAAGAAGATGCGAATGATTATCGCTATTTTCCGGACCCGGACCTGCTGCCCGTTCGCGTTAATGATGACATGATCGAGCGCTTGAGATCAGAGCTGCCTGAGCTTCCAGACGCTAAGGTTGGCAGATATATCTCCGAGCTTGGTTTGAGTAAATATGACGCGGAGGTGATCGTTGCGGATGGTGCCATAACGGATTATTTCGAGGAAGCAAGCAAAGGAGCGAGCGCAAAGCTTATTGCGAACTGGCTTACGAGCGAATTATTTGGCAGATTGAACAAAAACTCGATGAGTCTTGCTGAATGCAAGATAACTCCTTCTATGCTGCGTGATATGGTGGTTTTGATCGAAAAAGGTACTATTTCTGGAAAAATTGCCAAAACCGTGTTTGATGATATGTTTGAAAGCGGCCAGGCTGCTGAGAAAATCGTCAAAGAAAAGGGACTGACGCAAATGTCTGATAGAGGCTCCATAGAGCCGATTATTGACGAGATCATCAAAGCAAATCCGGACTCTGTCGAGGCTTATAGGGGCGGAAAAGACAAGCTGTTTGGGTTTTTCGTTGGTCAAGTGATGAAAAAAACCGGCGGTAAAGCAAGCCCACAAATGGTCAATGATATATTGAAGGAAAAACTATAGCGTGCATTTATTTGCGGAGTTTGATAGAATATGGTTTTTATAGAATATGATTTTTAGAGAAGCAAAACTATGACAATAAAAATTCATACGCAAAATGACTTCGCAAAAATGCGTATAGCTGGTAAGGTTGCTGCGGAAACCCTAGATCATATCACCGAGCATGTTCAGGTAGGGGTGACTACCGACCATATTGACAAATTATGTCATGATTTTATGGTCAGCAAAGGGGCAATCCCTGCGACTTTGGGCTATAAGGGTTATACAAAATCATGCTGCACATCGATAAATCATGTTGTGTGCCACGGGATTCCCTCTGATAAAAAGCTGAAAAATGGTGATATCGTTAATATCGATGTTACTGCTATAGTTGATGGCTGGCATGGCGATACTAGCCGTATGTTTTATGTCGGGGATGTTGGTGTGAAGCAAGCGCGCCTGACTCAGGTGACTTACGAGGCGATGATGCTTGCGATTGATAAAGTCAAGCCGGGGGCCCATCTTGGTGATATTGGCCACGCGATTCAGACTCATGCGGAAAAGCATAATTATTCTGTGGTTCGCGACTATACAGGCCATGGTATCGGACGTGTGTTTCATGATGAGCCAAGCGTGCTGCATTACGGAAAGGCCGGAAAGGGGGTCGTTTTGGAGGAAGGGATGTTCTTTACAATCGAACCGATGATTAATGCTGGTAAGTATTACACCATCCTGAGCAAGTTTGATGGTTGGACGGTAACAACCCGGGACAAGTCATTATCCGCGCAATTTGAGCATACAATAGGTGTGACCAAAGACGGGGCAGAGATTTTTACATCTTCATCAAAAAATTGGTTATATCCACCATATGGACAAAAAAAGTAAGGACGATAAGCAGCCGCATTATTTGGGGCATCGCAAGCGTCTTAAGGACAAATTCTTGAGCAATGCGCGCTCAACCCTTGGTGACTATGAATTATTGGAGTTGCTGCTGTTTCAGTCTATACCCAGGCGCGATGTGAAGCCTCTTGCTAAATCATTGCTACAAAAATTCGGTGGCTTGCGGCAGCTTGTGCATGCGGATAAGGAGATGATCATGTCTGTTGATGATATGACGGAAGGGTCTTTTTTGCAGCTTAAAATCATCCAGGAGATGCTAAGCCGGATTCTGTATGAAGAGGTACAAAATAAAAATGTCATTAGTTCTTGGGGTGCGCTTCTTGATTATCTAAAATTCAATATGGGTTGTTTAAAGATAGAGCAGTTCCGGGTATTGTTTTTGAACAAGCGAAATGCGCTTATCGCCGATGAAGTCATGGCCACAGGCACTATTGACCAAACACCTGTATATCCGAGGGAAATCGTTAAAAAGGCTCTATTTTATGAGGCTGGAGCGATTATTTTGGTGCATAATCACCCAAGCGGAAACCCTGATCCTTCAAAGGCGGATATAGAGCTCACAAGGCAAATATCAACTGCATGCAAGACTATCAATGTGACTCTGCACGACCATGTGATTATTGCTTCTAATAATTATTATAGCTTTAAAACGAATAGGTTGTTATGAAGCTAGTAAAAGACGAAGTAAATAAGTTAATTTACAAAATCTTTAAGAGAAAGCACCCGATACTTGCGGAAATGATCATTAATTGGGGAAGAATTGTTGGAATAAAATTCAGTGATAAATCCATGCCTTTTAAAATTGTGACTTCAAAAGAGGCGGGAAAAAAAATCAATATCTTGTATATTACCACAGAAAGTTCTACTATCTCGATGCAAATGGCATATCAGCAGGATTTGATGATAGAGAGGATAGCCGTTTATTTGGGGTATAAAGGAATACATAAAATTAAAATACTAACTAACTAAATAATACTTAAATATGAAGGATCATGATATAGAATTTGTCCAGGAATCAGAGAGAATAATAACTGAAATAGCAGATGCAATCGAAGATCAAGACGAAGAATGTCTCATTGATGTTGATTTAAATTCTAGCATTCTCACTTTGACTGCAGAGCAGGGCACTTTCGTTATAAATAAACAAACAGCAGCGCAGGAAATATGGCTATCCTCCCCCATTAGCGGCCCTTATCATTTTAAGAAAGATAAGGGATATTGGCGCTCACGAGATGGCACTGAGCTATTTGAGATCTTAGCAAAGGAATTGCCGATAAATATAAAATGGTAATATAGATGATTAGTAATAACGTCAAGCAACTGGCTGAATATTTGGCCTTGCATATAAAAAGCTTAATAGTTGTTTTGGTTTCGCTTTCAATTGTTGCGGCTTCTCTCCTATCGATTGGCTATGTTTTTCGTCAATTGATAGATCACGGGATCAGCAATAACCAGCTAGACGAAATTCACGGCGCTATTTACTGGATCATCTTGTTAATTGCTGTATTTTCCATAGGCAGTTTTTTCAGATCTTACTTTATAAATTTGATTACTGTTAAAGTCATCTCGAAATTAAAAACAGATACTCACAGCAATCTGCTCAAAATAGATCTGGTTGCTTTTGAGGATTTGAAAGTTGGGGATATAATCTCAAGGCTAGGCTCTGATATCGAGCTGATTGGCGGGTTGATTATAAATTTTCTCTCCTTTTTCATTCGTAATTCAATCATGCTTTGCGGGGCGATCACGTTGATGTTTATCCAAAGCCCCAAGCTCTCGCTATTGGTGCTGGTCAGCATTCCGCTATTGCTATTTCCGTTGCTGCGCCTTAGCAAATATGTGCGCAGGCTCTCGAGATCCGTGCTGGATGAGCAGGGGATTCTTGCCTCTAATATTGAGGAGAATTTCACCGCTATCAGAACATTATACGCATATAATCAGCAGGAGTTTATCGCTAATAAATTCAACAATCACATCGCGCATTACATCAAACATGCCGGGCTGCGTTTCAGAGCTAGGTCATTATTCTTCGCGCTCGCAATTGCGATTATCGCAGGCTCGATTACTAGTGTGATCTGGATTGGTAGTGTTGATATTCTCAGCGGTTCGATGAGCTCGGGGCAAATGATCTCCTTCATTTATTATGCGGTTATTGTGGGCACAAGTGCCGCTGGTATAGCCGAATTATTCAGCGAGATACAAGCGCCCCTTGCTGCCTTAGACCGGGTGCTGGAGCTGAAACATTTAAAGGTGGCACAAAAGTCTGGAGTAATGCAAGAACTCTCTGCTAATGGGGGGGGCTCTAAGGAGATTCCCACTAAGGTGGTTCCCGCTAAGGTGGTTTCCTCTGGGGATTGTTCTATCCGCTTTGAAAAAGTTAGGTTTGCCTATCCTGCAAGAGCAGATCTGGTCGTGCTGGATGGTATATCGCTTGAGATTGAGCATAAGAAATTCACCGGAATTGTGGGCAAGTCAGGCTCTGGGAAGAGCACCTTGATGCAGCTATTGCTTAAGTTTTATAACCATCAATCTGGCGATATTTTCATCGGCTCGGATAATATAAATACGCTGCAGGATTCCCTTATTCGTAGTAAAATTGCATATGTGGAGCAGCATCCGACTATCTTTTCTGGAACTATTAAATCCAACATCGCCTTCTCGAACCCGAACGCAACAGAAGCCGAACTGCGGGAAGTGGCTGAGATCTGCGGTATTTTAGATTTTGCAAAGGATATGAAGGACGGTCTGGACACTCCCATTGGCGAAAAAGGGGTTCGTATATCTGGCGGGCAAAAGCAGCGCATTGCCATTGCAAGAGCTCTTATATATCGCCCGGAGATCCTCCTGCTAGACGAGGCAACCAGCGCGCTCGACAATGCTAGCGAGAAGAAGATATTACAAAATATACGCAGCCTTATGAAGAGCAAAACCATCATATCGATTGCGCATCGTATTTCTTCTATCGAGGATGCGGACATTATCCTAGTCATTGATAAGGGGGTGTTAGAGGGAAGTGGGAAGCACGCCGAGCTTTTGAGGAATTCACAGATCTATAATGTTTTATATAAGGAACAAAGTGATTTAAAATTGGCTGATAAATAAGTCTATATCAGAATTTATTTGAGCGTGGTATGTATTTGTGGCAAACTTCAAACTAGCCTCGCGGGATAGAGGCAGCGCGCCGGAATATAAACTGGAATAGAAAAAGTTGAAATAACAGAAATTAGAATAAAAATAGAAAATATAAATAAAGGGATCTTGCGATGAATAAAGTTATTTGCCTAATCATGAATCTTATCTTGTCGCTATTCATAGCGCAAACTAGCCTTGCGTCAAAGCCTGGGGCAGCGGATGCTAATCATAGCTCTGTGCTTGAAATTTCGGATGCTTGGGCAAGAAAATCCATGTCACCGAATAATAATTCGGCTGCATATATGAAGATCCACAACCCTACTGACGAGCAGATCACTATCATCAGCGCCTCTGCTATGGTGGTTGCGAATAATGTTGAGCTCCATAAAAGCTTCGTCGATGAGGGCGGAATCAGCCGGATGACTGCTATAGATAAAATCGTTGTACCAGCAAAAAGTACCATAGAGCTCAAACCAGGCGGCATCCACATAATGCTAATTGACCTGAAATACAGCCTTTCGGAAGGTAATAAGTTCATTATCAAAGTCAAAATCCAAAACTCCGACCCTATCGGCGTTGAGACCATGGTGAAGTGAGATTGATGGTTTTTTTGGGGGCTTGCTGGTAGCTTCCAAGAAACAGAGGTGTGTTCTATCATTAGTTTAAATTACAATCATAATATTAAAAACCCCCTTTGTTCCCAACTTTTACTCTTAAATAACGCCAATTTCCTGACCATATTGACCCCTCATTTCATTTTAGTCACGACCAAAGTGAAATGAGGGGTCAATATGGTCGGAAAATAGCTTATATAGATTTTCATGAAGGCCTGCATATGGTATGCAAAAATTACGCTGCTCATTGGTCAAGCTGTGCGTTTTTTTGAAACTATGTCCGCAAGCCTCCCCCCCACACCAGCTTTATTCAAAATTAAAGAACTCTACCATGAAATACTCGTCTTTTGGGAGTTCTTTATCCGGAAAGATCGTGCTGAAATTTGAGGCATATGATTTAAACAAATGTCCCTTGGCGATCACGCTTCTTGTGCCGACGGGGATTTTATTATGTAGTGCATGTGAGAAAATCACCGGGTAGACGATGTTACCAATGCGCATATTAATCTTTTCTCCTCGCTTTTTTGAGTCGTAAAGCACCTCTCCATTGCTTAATTTTGTGACTCTGGCATCGTAAATTGTTTTATTGCCGCAAACGAGGGGGCGTTTATAGGCAAGCTTGCTGTCGAAGATCTTCACATCCTCGCCGACAAAATGCTTGGGCATTATCTCTTGTAATAATACATTGATTTTAAAGGAACTTTCCTTGTCCTGCTCGGTTCCTGGGATATATTTGTTGCTGATGGTCGCATGACGGGTTTGTCCTGTCCTCATCCCTACAATCACCGCATCCAGGCCGGGAGCTATTTCTTCTGAGCCAAGCGGGAAGGTTGCTGTTCTCTCCTCTAGAGTGATGTTTTTCATATTGAGGATTTTATAATGCACCGTCACAATATGTCCGCATGATACTGGCATGCCGACCCCTTCATCAAAACTCATGATCTTGAACATGGAATTTAGAAAGACGTTATTATTCATCTCAAAACCATCGCCAAAGGAGCCATTATTCATCGGTTGAAACATGCTTTTCATGAAGATTCTTCCTTCATCCGTTTTAAGCACGTTTGATACTACATTCGACAAGGTGTTCTCGAGGAATGTGCCACTCGCCTGATTTGGTGAGCGACCTTTGCTTTGTCCTTCTCCGTGAGTTTGTCCTATCCCTTGCCCTTGGCTTGTGTTGATATTTTCCTGAGCGGGTATTATATGCGATGTTGACGCATTATCGAGTCTTTGCTCAAAAATCATATAAAGAATCACGGCCGTGATTATTAATGTCAGGAGTTTTTGCATAATTAATTCTAATACTATATGTTATAACCATTTGCGATGATAGCAACTGCAATAGTAACATTCAAGAGCGAATAATGCCTAGCATTTTTAAAACCGAAAAACATTATCATGATGTGTTAATTATAGGTTCTGGAGGCTCCGGTCTTGCGGCTGGTGTTTTTGCTGCTAATAAAAACCTAGATGTCGCCATCATAAGCAAAGTGCACCCTCTAAATAGCCACACAGTGGCGGCGCAAGGGGGGATTAACGCTAGCCTTGGCAATGTCACGCCGGATGATTGGCGCTGGCATATGTATGATACTCTCAAAGCCTCCCACTGGCTGGCAGATCAAGACTCCGTGGAAGAAATGTGCAAAGGGGCAGGCGAGGTAATAAACATGCTCGACCAGCTCGGCGTTGAGTTTGACAGAAATAAGAATGGCAAGATCGATCAAAAGATTTATGGTGGCCATACTACTGAATTTGGACAAGGAGGGCTTGCTTTCAGGGCCTGCTATTCCAAGGATAAGACGGGTCATTCAATTATGCATAAGCTGTTTCAACATGCCACCGAGAAGCAGATTGCTTTTTATAATTATAATTTTTCCCTAGAATTAATCATGCAGAATGAGCGCTGCTGCGGGGTGCTTTGTTTGGATATGGAAAAGGGCATTTTAAATGTGATCACAGCTGGTAATGTCATCATCGCATCTGGTGGATATAGCCAAATCTACGCAACCGCAACCAGCTCCGCAGCTGGCACAGGCGATGGGTGCGGGCTGGTGGCGGGTGCTGGTGGGGCATTGCAGGATATGGAGTTCGTGCAGTTCCATCCAACGGCTCTGCGCGCGGGCGTGCTGATAACCGAGGCTGCGCGCTCAGCGGGGGGGAAGCTGCTTAATGGAGATGGCGAGCGTTTCATGAAGAAATATGCTCCCAAATTCATGGAGCTTGCACCGAGAGATATCGTAGCCAGGGCTATTTCCACGGAAATCAGTCAGGGGCGCGGGTGCGGAGCGGAGAAGAATCATGTTTTTCTTGATCTGACGCATCTATCCAGAGAAGAAATCAAAGAAAACCTGCCTACAATATTCGAAAATTGCTCGAGCTTTGGCGGGATTGACCCAAGCGAAGAATATATCCCCATTGCCCCTGCTGCGCACTATACTATGGGCGGAATAGCCACAAACAGCAAGTGCCAGGTGATTAGCTGCACTGAAACAGAAAAACCCATCACAGGCCTGTATGCAATCGGTGAGGCGGCCTGCATCTCTGTGCATGGTGCTGGAAGGCTTGGTTGTAATTCACTGCTAGATCTGCTGGTATTCGCCAAAAAAGCTGTGGAATCACTCGAGGAGCTGGATAATAGCGGGATTGGCGTTGATGCTGGTGTTAGTGCTAGTAATATTCTGACCAATTTCGAGCAGATATTTAAGGGAGAAATCATAGATATCGATAAAATGACTAGAGATCTCAGAAATATCATGAGTATGCATGTCGGCATATTCCGGGAGAAAAAGGGGCTACAATCAGCCCTTGTAGAGCTTATGCAGCTTAAAGAGCAATATGAGCAATCAGCGCTAGAGTATCAGCCATTGCAGGACAAGTCCTCACAGGACAAGTCCTCACAGGATGAGTCCTTACAGGATGAGTCCTTACAGGACAAGTCCTCATGGGATGAGTTCTTGCAATGGAATATTGAATTGCAGCATTATCTAGAGCTTGGAAATATGCTGATTTCGGCCATTGCCACCACGGAGTCTGCCCTTTGGCGATGTGAAAGCCGGGGTGCGCATTGGCGTCAGGATTTTCCAGAAACTAGCGATGAGTTCCTTGGTCATACTATCTTCAAACCAGGCCAGAAGGAGAACCCATCCCTGCGCCCTATCAGAAAGAGTGTTAATAATGTAGGGTTCGATGAGCCAAATGAGCGAAACTATTAATATGCTATAGACGACAGAGCAGATAATTTGATATCATTGATACAAGTTCAATTATATATATTTATCTATGAGTAAGTTCAAACTTCTTCTGATATCGCTGCTGCTATCCTCGCCTACAATATTTGCCCATATTGGCACGCCACTTCACCTGGCGCATTTAAATAATTTGAACTATTGTACTCTGACCCCAGAAACCGTGAATGAATATGCTCCTGAGAGATTCGAGTCCACCAATAATCTCCTGCGAAAATCGGGGCAGAGGGCGCTATATTGCGGGGAGAAGATCATTATTCATGGAATAGTGCTTGATCAAAATTGCGCTCCGGTATCAGACGCAAAGATCCATGCTTGGCAAGTGGACTGTATGGGGAAATATTCCTATCAACCGCTCAAAACTAGAATCGATCAAAAGCTGATAAATATCAATCCTGACTCTACATTTACCGGCAATGGAACGGCGATGACAAATAACAAAGGCAAGTTTCACTTCGTAACGACATATCCGCGCGCTGTGCACGGTAGGGCGTCTCATATCAATATCAAAATTCAGCATCGGATGCTCGGCGCGCTTGAAACAAGGCTCACGCTCAAAGGAAAGAGGGTTCGACATCCAAGCAAAATTCCCGAGCTAGATTCCATCTCAGAAATTGCCGAAGAGAATAATATTCCTGTATATAGTTTTAAGATCGTACTGCCAGGTATCGGGATGAATAGCTATTGAACCTGGCGCTCAGCTGCCCCGGCATATTACCGGGCGTACTCTCTGCTTCCAATCTAGGCGGCTTGTTCAGCTTTTAATAATGATTTTATCAAACTGTTGATCGCGGATTGATGTTCAGAACTCTGTATTTTCATAAAGTTCCGTGACATTTCAATACATGTAGTTTGTTGTTTGGTTACAATCACTTCTTCCCCAGGTTCAAACCATTCGTGAAAATAAGACATATCTTTCCTGAGAGCTTTTGCTATGAGCATTAACCTTCCCAAAGATATTCTGTTAATCCCTTTTTCATATTTAATCAGCTGTTGCTGAGTGACATCAATCATCTTTGCTAGATGCTGGCGATGCATACCTTGTGCTAGTCTCGATTCATAGATTCTCTTGCCAATAAATTCATCTACTTCTTTTATATTTACGCTATCACTCATTTTTCTATTCTTAATTTAGTTAATTCTATTCTCTGGTTTCCTTTTAAACAACACGATCTTAAACATCATGAGTTTGCCTTGTATGCAAGGTTATTTGCATAGCTTTTTTTTAAAATTATCTTTTAGTTGTCACATAGTAATCTATGGTCTATTAAAATAAAATATCTAATCATTGCAAATTTTTGCCTATTCCTATAGTTTTGTGTGTAGTGCTGCGATACCATTATTTTAACGTTTTGTTATACTTAAATATTTATTAATACCGCTAATATTAACATTAAATAGACATGAAACCCGAAGACACAATAGAATCATATATAGATCACTACACAACTGAAAATGGTTTCACAGAGTCTGCCATAAAAGGTGTGCGGTTGTTCCGTACTGATGTGCCCGCAGCACGAAGACCATTTACAGGCAGCACATGCATCTGCTTTGGAATAAAAGGTAGTGTTACATGCTATTACAGCGGCAACCAGTTCCATTATAAGTCTGGGAATTATATGGTAGTTTCTATGCCCATGCCGATAGAGTGGGAAATGTTTACAGATGAAGGTGAGGTTTCATATGCTATAGTAATTGACATTGATTTCATTATATTGCAACAGATTCTTGGTAGAATGGATAAATGCAAAAGCACCCCGCCAAAAGAAGTCATAGAATCCAACCTAAGGCCTGCTGCATTAAATAAAGATATGAAAGCTACTCTACTTAGATTGCTCAGATGTCTCGACTCACCAGCAAAAGTAAAAATATTGGCACCTGGAATATTAAAAGAAATCTTTTATAACGTGTTATGTGGCTCAAAATCTTCTAATTTATGCAATCTAGCAAACCACAACACGCCTATTACGCGTGTTGCAAAGGCTCTTAATTATGTGAATGAACATACAAATAAGCCAATCACGGTTAAGATGCTTGCGCAAGAGGCAGGAATGAGTGTTTCAGCATTTCATACTGAATTTAAGAAAATCACAGCTGAGTCGCCTATACAATACGTCAAAAAAATGCGACTTAATAAAGCCGAACTCCTGCTGAAGCAAGGCAAGATTAGTGCCAATACAGTAGCTCAGTATGTTGGTTATAAGAGCGCATCTCAGTTTAGTCGTGAGTTCAAGCAGCTATTTGGTGTATCTCCTATGGGGCGGCTAAATAAAAGTTGGCTTATGGAAAAAAACTTATGAAAGAAGGCACTCTAGCATATTATGTTGATCGCCATATAAAAGAAAATGGTATTATCGACTCTCCTCTAAAAGGCGTGAGCTTTATGCGGTCGGACAAGCATATTCCGCGTGCATTTTTTTCATATAATCCGTGCATACGCATTCTCGCACAAGGGAGGAAGAGGGGATATTTTGCAGGTCAAGAGATTCAATATAATGAAGGGGAATATTTAACGATTTCACTCCCTGTATCCATAGAGCATGAGACTTTTGGAACAAAAGAAAAGCCAGTTTTAGGAATAATAATCGACATTGATCTTGATATGCTCAATGAGCTAATAGGCAAAGCAAAAAAGGACATGATTGAGTCGGATATGGCGATAAAAAATCCCTCAAATACATCTTGTGCTCCGGCGCGTAATTTACAACCTATTGCGTTAGATAAATGTATGCATTGTGCGGTATTGAGATTATTACACTCTTTTGAATCTAAAGAAAAGACAAGAGTAATGGGTAATCATTTTATCAAAGAAATCCTCTATAATGCATTATGCGGAAAAGATGGAGCTAAACTTCATGATTTAGTAAAATATAGCCAGCAAGCTGCATCAATCGCAAAAGCCCTTAACTATGTGCATGAGCACATTAATCATCGTTTTTCCATTGAAGGCCTTGCTCACAAAGCAAATATGAGTGTTTCTGTATTTCATCGTTCATTTAAAGAAATCATGGGAGACTCGCCATTAAATCACATCAAAAAAATACGCCTCACAAAAGCAAGAGCCATGGTCAAACAAGAAGATCTAGCCATTAACGTAGTTGCCAAATCCATCGGATATGAAAACCCCTCACAGTTCAGTCGTGAATATAAACAACTATTTGGAATATCTCCAAAGGGCGAAAGATAGTCATGAGAGAGGCTGGTGAAATAACTTAAAATACGGATATTCTAGGCTAATACTACAGTTGTAACTCACATTAATAGTATGAAGGTTTATATTATTCCTTGGCCGGTATTATTTAGCATTTTGCTTTATTTATTGTTAAATGAAATCAATATTAAGATTTGCTATCTCCGCTAGCTCCACTTTTCTCTGGTACAGTTTTCGCGCTTTCTTATGGTACACTTTATGTTAGCACTGACAGGTGTTAAAACTATCAGCGATTATGCTCTTGGTGGGCGTAATTTTTCAACACCGGTCCTACCATGGGCAAAGAACGCAGAGTATATGATGCTCTGCCTCATTGCTGCTTTCTTTCCATCAACTTGTAGACTTCGCCATCGTTACGTTTGCCGATCAAAGAAATATATAATTCCGGCCCTTCTATTTGATAAATTATTCTATATTCTCCGATATCTACTCTATAATAATCGGACAAATTGCCCTTTAGTTTTTTAGTATCATTTTGATGTCCTGTAGACAATACCTTTATTTTTATAGCAATTTGTTTAGCAAATTTTGAACTTCCTAGCTTTTTTAAATACTTGCCACTAGCTTTAGATAATCTTACTTCCACAAATCTAACTCGTTAAAATACTATTTAGTAAATCGTCAGATTCTTTGCTAGACAAAAAACCATCCTGTGCAGCTTCTTCTGCTTTCGCCGTCCAATATAGATCTTCTAGCTTTTGAAATTTTTCATACTCCTCATTGGATATCACAACAGCAGCACGCTTGCCATATCTGTTGATTGCCACGGGTTCTCTGATCGTAAGAGAAAGCATTTCACCAAAATGACTTTGAGCAGCTTTTGCACTCATCGATATCATAACTCTAACTCCATTTATATTATCTAATGATAATAACATAGGTATAAGTTATATGCAATATATAACTTATACCTTTTTAAATTACCCCGCATCCATAAGGCTAGCAAAGTAATTCACATCAATACAGCATCCAAATATGAACCTCCTACAAAGCGTAAAACTTCAAGCTTTGTGCTAAAAATCTCTATGAAATCCAGTTTTAGCATCCTTTGTATATATTGGGGTTCAGGCCATATTTGGAATTGCTGGTAGTTTGCTGCTTTGTAATAATCATGGAATTAATCTTTTTCAATTATTTTGTTTAAACTTCTTGACACTCTTGCTATTTTAGTTGATAGTATTCCTTGGAACAGCTATTTAAGTTGTTCTGGAGTCAACAAACTCCTACAAAAGTGGTTATTCACCTACCATTCTGAAATGGTGGACTTCCGAGGTTCCATTGGGGCCGGGTCGATGGAGACATGTATCTAAAGGGTCGCGGGGAAGAGCAATCTTGTTCTCGGCCTGATACTATCTCCATAGCTGTCTTTTGCGGTTTTTGTTGCTTCCCGACTTCCAATGGAACATCGAACGCGTGATATTAAGTTATCCGTGTTTGTTGTCCCATTGACGGTCAAACTAATTGATTTTGATTATTTGCAGTTTGATGCTTTGCTTATCGTTTGGTACAAAGCTAACCTCATTTCTTCAAAATTTCTTGTTTAACCTTAGGTATGGGGGCAATTATGCATTTTAACCTAGACATCGCTGTTATTTCAGCATTTTTATCGATCATCATCGTTGTTGGCGTTGTGGCTGGCTTCGGCGTTAAAACCATCAAAGATTATGCGCTGGGGGGCAGGAACTTTAGCACTGCTACTCTCACCGCAACCATTGCAGCTACTTGGATTAGTGGTAACTTTTTTGCCATTCATACCTCAGGTATCTACAAAGATGGAATCTTTTATCTCGTTGCCGGAATGGGGGATGTGCTCTATATTTTTATCACCGGGCTAGTCATTAGCTCCAAAATGAATGAGTTCCTTGGTAGCTGCTCAGTTGCAGAAATCATGGGCAAACTCTTTGGTAGCAAAGTCAGGTTGATCAGCGCCATTGCCTCTGTGCTGCTTTCGATCGGCCAGCTGGCTATCCAGGTTCAAATCCTCTCTATGACCCTCAGCCATTTTCTGGGGCTAGATGCTTTCTTAACTACCATCACAAGCTCTGTCATCATCATTGGTTATTCCTCCTTTGGTGGCATCAGAGCAGTCACCTTCACTGATGTGATTCAGTGCATCACTTTTGGTGTTTTTGTTCCAGTATTTGCTATGTTTATTTGGCAGAGCCTTGGGGATACAACCCTTATCGCAGCTACATTCAACAGTAACACGCTCTTTGACTATACGGAGCTTGTTAATACGGATAATCCTAAATTCTGGCCGTTTTTGTTTTTGTTTCTGTTTTACTCCATCCCAGGCCTGAATCCAACTATGGTGCAGCGTATGCTAATGGCTAAGGACAGCAAACAGATCAAAAGCTCTTTTCTGATCGCGGGAGTGGTGAGCTTGGTGCTCTATATTTCTGTGGCACTTATCAGTATTGTGATGTTTTCTCATAATCCATCTTTGCCGCTAGAGGGGGACAATATCATCATGCATATTATTGATAATGAGCTGCCAACTTGGCTTAAATCTGTTGCTATTATTTCCATTATGGCGATGGTGATGTCCACGGCTGACTCTTGGATTAATGCAAGTTCTGTTTTATTTGCCCATGATATCTGCCCTGCCCTCAAGATTGATAAATTTGATGAACTGAAGGTTTCCCGCATATTTGCTATCTCAATTAGCGCAGCTTCTGTGGTGATAGCTCTTTCATTCAACAACCTTCTAGAGTTAATGATGCTAAGTGCTACTTTCTATATGCCAATCGTTACCGCACCCTTACTGGTGGCTTTGTTTGGATTCCGCACTAGTGGCAAGGTGGTGATGATCGCAATGGGTGTTGCAGCTGGAACAGTGATATTCTGGAAATGGCAATTGCAGGCAATAACTGGCGTAGATAGCGTTATGATTGGTGTAATTGCTCATATCATCGCCCTATTTGCAGCGCATTATCTGCTCGGCGAAGATGGCGGTGGGACTAGTCCCGGAACTAGCCCCGGGGCTGGTAGTAGCTTTGGCAAAAGAAAGAACACCAGGCGCGAGCGTGCAGAGAAGATATTGCAAGAGATGAAAGATCTCAATATTCTGAGCTATTGCAACAAGCGTCTGCCTGAATCCAGGATGACCTATATATATTTCTCAATAGCAGCATTCCTGACGATCATCTCTATATTTTCCATCGAGAAAGATCTCTACAACATGCATACTGCCCTAATCACAAGTTTGCAAGCAATAGTGTTTTCCATTGCTACAGCTTTTCTTTGCAAGGCTTTATGGTCAGACCTGATCAAAGAGAAATATCTCGGTATAATCTGGTATGTATCTATATTCACCGGACTCGCGCTCATCAGCAGCTTTTTGGTTTTGCTGAGCAAGTTCTCATATGTATCATTGACCATCCTGATTATGCATTTAATCACTATCTCACTGCTTGTTGGTTGGAGAATGTCGATTATTATGATCGCTGCCTGCTTGTGGATGTCATTCTCTTTCTATGAAGGATATATCGGCGAGATGGTTGCTGGTGAGATCTTTGATCTCAAGCTAAAAATGATATATCTGCTCCTGATGACTAGCGGGTTAGCATTCACCTTCCTGCGAAGTAAGCAAGAACAGATGGAAAAGTCAGAATGCAAGGTTGAGACTTTAGAAACAGAAGTAACCACTCAAGGCACCAAGATCACCACATTAAACAAGAAAGTCGGCCACTATAGTGAGCGGGTTTCCGATCAAGCCCGCGAGATTGAACGGCTTGGGGCAACTGCTCAGAAGATTCTCAACAATGTGAATCACGAGCTGCGCCTACCCGTTGGGAATGTGATGAATTTTGCTGAAATGCTACGCGATGGGCTGGAGAAATACGATAAAGAGCATCTAAAGATGCTGTCGGAGGAGGTTTATAATAATTCCACCCGTCTATCTAGCATGATCTTGAATATGCTGGATCTTGCGACACTAAACGCAAAAAAGATCGAGCTCAAAAAGGAGAAAATAAATTTCAGCAAGCTGGTTCATGAGCGCTTTGAGAATTGCCGCAATATTTACGCCCAAGATAAGAAGGCTCTAAACTTCCATTTAAACATTGAAGATAATGTGCTAGTTTTTGCCGATATCAACTATATCCGTCAAATGATCGATAATCTGGTAATAAACGCAATCAACTTCAGCGAACAAGGTACAATTGCAATCATCGTCAACAGCGAAGAATACTTCGTATCATTCACAATCAAAGACAAAGGCAAGGGCATCCCCAAAACCGAAATTTACGACATATTCACCCCATTCAAAATGGGCTCCAACACGGAATCCAAAGCAGAAGGCCGGGGGGTGGGTCTCGCTCTATGCAAAGCAGTGATGGAAGCCCATGGCGGCAAGATCTCCGCTGAAAGCCGGCCTATTGGAGCATTGTTCCGGGTGTGCTTGCCTTATGGGAAGCTAAAAGGAGGAAAATAACTGCAGGAATATATGCTACTATGTGCACCCTTAATACTACAGTTGTAATTCACATTAATGTGTAGTACCAAATATAAGAAATATTATCAACTCTATCATAAATTGCGCAAATGGTCGTCTATTTTGCGTAATCTTCTTACAGGGAGTTCTACTCTTGCCTCTGGGGTATATTCTTCCATTCCTGCATCTGTTCTGTGTTTGTTGACATTTTCAATATGCTGGTCGGTTTCTTCTGCTAGCTCCTCTCTGCGGTGATCAATTTGCTGCAGAGTCTCCTGACTGGATGAGAATTCTGAGATGGATTCCTCTAATTGAACGATTTTGGAATAGGCATCTTCCGGGCTGATATCATCTGCCTCATCATAGTAGCTTCTGAGGAGTGCTGGCATTTCCTCGGCTGTGATGTTATCACGATCATAATGATCTTTAAGCATAGCATAATTTTCCTGGAGATTCTCCTCGGCAAATTGCAAATTATCCTCATAATATGTGGCGCGGCTTAGGAATTGGTCGTATTGGGCAAAGACTTCCTCTGTTTCATGAATTCGGTCGATTATCTCCTTCATTTGCTCATCAGACGCATATTCTTGCATATATTTCTCGCCCATCAAGACTGGCCCATCATCAGTTTTTGCAGTCAGGGCAAGGTGTAGTCTGTTGTTCAAATCTTCTCGCTCGAGATTTTGATATTTCTCAAGATCAGCTGCGCCATTTCTTTCTGCCTCAGCCAGGAATTCAGGGGAAATAACATTAGTTCCGTGCCTTGCGCTTAAGTCTTCTATAATGCGCGCGGTAGCCTCTCTTTCAGTGGAGAGCCTCTGATCAGCAATTATCTCAGCTTGGGTTTGTAGACGATGATTGTCAGCCTTTGGATCTGTGTTGATCTCATGCCAAGCACCACCAGCCACTCCAAGGCTCAGAGCATCCTCTCTGCCACCGCTGAGTTTTGAATAGGCGCTGTGCTTTATGCCCTCAATCTCCGAGATAATTTCGCGTCCGATTTGCTGTTGTTTATTTTGTTTATGTTTCTTTCTTTCTTTGGCGTCATGTCTGATTTCTTCGATAGAGCGAATTAATCTGCTTTTCTTGCCAACCAGCCCAATTCCTTTGTCAGAAAGCCTTGCATATGCTTCTATATATTCTGTTTGGAACATTCTGACATTCTCAGCCTCTCGCGCAAGATCTCGCAGGGCGCGATCTTTGTGTAGAGTGTTGATCTGTTGTTTTGCATTTTCTGGAAGGGCGCTATATTGCATGCCATATTTAGCTTGTGCAAATTCATTTTTAAGAGCAGAATATTTCTTACCAGACATTTGAGAGGCAAGCTTGGAAACCTGCTTCGCAGTTAGGTTTGAATCCATATTACGAAGCTCATTTGCAAGGCGTGCTTGGTATTTCTTCAAAGAACCAATCTTGATTTTAGACAAATCAAGGCCGGATTTTTTGCGAATCTCACTCAGTACAGCCTTATTCGGGCTGGATGAGATAGCCTCTTGCTCTAAGCCTCGTATTCTCCTTTTATCCACAAAAGCAGATGCTTTTGTGTATATTTTTTTCCCAGCCGATCGAATCTTTGCTTGTGCCATGTCTCTTAGCGCAGTGATTTTTTGACGATTCGCTTTGCCGATCGTGATATCAGCAGCTCTTGTAACCAAGCCTGGTCCATGTTGTTTTATATCTTGCCTCACACCAGCCTCAACTGACTCAAGCTCTGCATAATTACCAGATGTGTCACTGATGAACCTTGCAACAGAAATGGATAATCTGTTGAATTTATGGAGCAAATAAATGGCAATGAAAATTATGAACAGATTGTCCAGCTGCACGAAGCTTCCTTTCTGGAAAGCATTGATACGGTCTCTGTCTTTCACAACATCTAAAAATGGTAAATCTGGATAGCGCTCATCATAGCAACCATAGGCCTCGCAAAAGCCACTCTCTGGATTTCTTTCTCGGTCACGCATACCATCACGAGATTTGGAAAAATTATCAAGCGGAATAGGGATTAAGGATGTTTCTTTTGCGAACTCACCACCTTTCATAGGATCCGGGAACCACCAGTAAAATATAGAATGTTTCATCGTAAATCCTAATATTTCCTCGGATTCATGGCCAAATACTGGGGTATCATCTGCGTTGGTCATTTTGGGGAAGTCTTTTTTACATACTCTGAAGCCTAATGACCCATAGATTTCTTGCCTTAAGATCATTGAAATAAGCGCAAGGCCGGTGAAAAGTATTATTGGCTGAATCGCATAAGATGTAAGCTGTTTTAGCCAATTATCAAATAAATTCCTTGTGGCACCAAATAGCATAAAGCAAATAAATATAGGAGCCATGGTGATGATCATGCCAATAGCCACAATAGCAGTTACGTAAATCACCGCTGCTTGGAAAAAAACCATCATTATAAAAGCAAGTGCAATGAAAAATAGGATGATATATATAAAACCAGCCCAATCAACAAAGAGCAATGAAAGCAGCTTGGAAATGGTCTGCGGAGCCAGCATCAAAGCCATAATGCTGGATGAACCAGGGCCGGTTGCGCCAGCGCTCATAATCATATCTATGATCTGCGTAACACCACCAATGAAATAGACAAATAAATAATCATTGAAGAAATTCCAGCTATGTTCCGTACTCAAAAGGGCGGATACGATAGCTATTTTTGAGATCCGTATCACCAATTCCATCTGGGTTATTTGGATGTTTCCAGCTAGATAAGAAAGCCCCGTGAACATGACATATAAGGTAAGGAGAGCAGACACGGCCGTGCGATATTCAGGATTATTCACAATGCCGAGATAAATTCCCTTGATTAATCCCTTTTTATCTCCAAATAGATATTCTTTCACTAGCCCTATCCCATGAGAAATCGGGTCGGCGTTTGATCTATGTATGCCAGATTTGACCACGATTTGATATTGGCCGCTATTATCATCATAGAATTTATCTAAAATTTTGAAATAAAGAGTAGAATTAACATAGTTATTAGCATCCTGATCTTTGTAATTATAAATTCTTCCACCCAATATACGCTTTTTTAACTTCCCGTTCTCCCTGATGAAATCATAAACCTCATAACTACGATCTACAGGTTTTGCTAAATGAAAGCTGAGTCCTTTTGGGCTCCGCTGGGATTGAGGAGTAAGATTTGGGTCTTTTTTAGCTATCAACGCATATGCCCCAACGCCATTTCGAAACAAGCAAGGAGCATTATCAATCTGAGCATCCACTGTCTCAGTGCACATTATCTCGTCTATAAAATGACAATCTCGCAATCTTGCGCAGATTTTTGCTAATTTGCGAGAGTCTCCGCTGCTGCCATACCAAGCGCACCAAGCAGACAAGTCCGATGAGTTATTACGGTCATATCTATATCTCCAGCCTTTTACGGTGATGGAAAGCGGTCTGCCATTAACTTTATAGCCCGAATCTCTCCAGGGAGCCACCTGATTCTTGGGCTGACCTCCTATCTCGCTTTTTGCATATCTGGCAGAGACTTTATAGACTGCATGGCCGAAATCATCAGCTTCTATGCAGCTATCTCCGCTGCAGCCAGTAAGGACAAATAATGTTAATATAATAACCAAGCATCTATTCATTGCTATTATCCCCTCCTTGCTGAGATCCGTCGCCCCGTGAGCCGTCGCCCCGTGAGCCATCACCTCGTGAGCCGTCATTTGGCGCACGTTTTTTCTTGGCGAGCTCTGTCATTTCAATAGATTCATTTACATCCCGCCTTTCTGCGTCGTCTCTGGCTGAAGGAGGTGCTTTTGACTCTTCTGGTGAGTGTAATGCCTCAGAGTCTCTGCGCTCCACTTGCCCTGATGGATTCTCCGGTGAGTTCTCTGATGCATCCCCCGGGGCAGAGTCTGTGCTATTTTCTGGAGCATCTTCCGGGGCACTAGCTGCTCTTGAATTCTCCGGAGCGTCATCTGGAGTGTCGTTTGGAGCGTTATCTAGAGCGCCATCTGAGCCGGGGCGTGACCTTGCATTCTCTGGAGCATCATCTGAAACAGACGCTGCTTTTGAATCATCTGGCTCTGCCGGCGTGCTGCTTTTGAACTCTGTCATTTCTACGCTAGCATGGAACTCGGACTCGTCATATTCTCTGTGTTCGTCATACCCGCCAGAGGATGGTCTGCTGGTGCTTGCGCTTCTTGCACTGCTATTACCACCGCTTCCTCCTCCATCTCCGTCGTTGCCACTGCTGCTGCCTCCATCGCTGCCACTGCTGCGACCTCCGCCACTGCCTCCACCGCTGCGACCTCCGCCGCTGCCACGACTGCCGCCGCTGCCTCCAGCGTTATCTCCATCTCCACCACCTCCGCCACCGTTATTATCTGGTGAGTCGTTTTGAGGGTCATCTGGGTTAGATTTTTGCATTCCGCTATAATCGATGTCGATATCACCGCCTCGTCTGTGTCTGATATTGTCGCTATCTATTTTTTGATCGATCAGTTTTTCCTTAGCAAAGCCTCTCACATTCCTGGCAACAAACCTTGCCGGGAAGATAATTCGCTCCATATCCTTCATGATATCAGTAACAGGATTCTTAGTTTCTTGGAGGATCCCCTCACGGCGGGCAGCTAGTACATTTGTCAGGAATTGAACAATCAATAGAACATAGTTAACCAAACCGCTAGAGAGCTTGGCAAGGGCAAAGAATATCAGCGATGAGGTTGCTACTTTCGAGATGGTTCCTATGATGAAAAAATCACTGACAGTTTTTATGGGCGTCACCTGCGGAACATAGAAAGATATATTCGGTAAGAATGGCAGACCGATGGAGAAACTCAGTGGAATCCCCATATGTCTGAGGTCAAGGCCGAGCTTGATTTCAATCAGAGTGCTCCAGCAAGACCTAACCACTGTATTTGCGATATGGGTGCTCATGATTTGGTCTATCATCAGGAAGAAAATCAGTAATATTGTTGGCTGTATCATATAGCTAAACATGGTGGAGATATAATTATCAAACATGCTTTTTGTGCGTTCAAAAAGAATCAAGATAATGAAAAGCGGGGCAATCGATATCAAAACCGCCAGCCCAAGAAACGCCAGGCAATAGGTAACGATTACTTCTATCAAGGCTCTAAAATAAGTCAAAATAGAATATATGGTCATAATCGCGAAAAATGTCATGCCATTATGGATTTGCAGAAGCTGTATGAATAATAATGCCCACAAGGAGCCATCAGTATATTTGTCAAAAATAGGGTCGATAAATCCAAATACATTACCAGACTGGCTAGTGCTCTCTATGACTGAGCTCATCAGATAATCACTGCCGCTAACTAACGCGTCAAACAAATATGAATTAAAAAACTCCCAGCTTGACGAGCTGAATAATAAAGTAACCACCAAAGAAATCTTAACAATTCTGGTAACAATATCCTTGATAGTGATTTTCACAGACCCACCAAGGAACATGATTCCATAGATACTGATATAGATCACCATCATTAACATGGCAATATTCTGCAGGTTTTTGTCGGTTACGAGTTTGCTATACATCGTTTTAGTCAAGCGAGCAAATTTCTCCCTGAGCGGCTTTATTAATTTTCCATATATCTTTTCAGAAAACCAAGTAGAGCCGGTATAGCTTGTCGTCCTGGCATGCAGCACGCCAGTGACGTTATCATTTTTACCAGCAACACGCACCCACAAGGAGCCAGTCTTGCTCGCATTGCCGCTAAAGCCTCTGCCAATAGAAGTTCCTTTTGCACTAGAGCCGGGAGCTCCGTTTTTCATGATGGTATATTCGATATTTATTGAGTTTAAATCGGCCTCGCTCACAGAAGCGGTGGAGTTTCCTACTTCGACACGCATAAAATATCGACCAAAATGCAGGAAATTCATTGAAAGATTCTGCCTGATATCTACAAGTTTGCTGTTAAAGTTAGACCTGTTGCCAAAGCTTGGCCACTGCGTCATAAATTGCCAGGACCAGTTTTTTGCAACGGGTTTACCATTTTGAGTATACATTTCATTATACATCCCTGCGATATCCCATTGCGTTACGAATTCCAGCTTGCCGTTCACATCGGATTTATAATAGAAGAAATCCTTGCTGGACGAGCTTGATGCAACAAATTTTTCCGGAGTGTTTTTAATAGTTTTTCCCGCTAGTTTAAACTGCATCCCTCTGCCATTATCGTAATAGCATAAGGTGTTATTACGACCATTTGCGCTGCCGGGGCATTTGCCAATGCTAATTAAATTCCGAGCAAATGAGGGGTTTTGTATTCCCCCAACTAATGTTTCTATATTCTCTGCGCTGTCTGTATAATAACCGGGATATTTTAAGCAAAGATCAGTATATTGCGAGCTATCCTCGCCAATTGCGCCCATGCACCAGGGTGAGGCGTTGCTATATATCATCCTATTGTCAGTCAAGGCGCTATTTGTACGTATTACTAAAGGCTCATTCTCATAGCCCAGTGTTCGCATCTGGGAATCATTACTAAAATACTCACCAGACCCAATCAAAGTAACATTGATTACATCATTTTTTTTGATGGTGATCGATTGTGAATTGAAGAATTTGTTGAAGTCAGCAAATCGTTTTGTATAGTTATTATTTAAAGTTCTGCTATCTTGATATTTCAATAAACCCGCTTTGTGAAAATTAGATATATATTTCTGCTGCTTATAATCATAGCGCTGAATGAAGATCTGCGGTTTTGCAAATCTTGGGTCGATGCGATATAGCACTGTATACTTCTCTGGTCTTGATTGAACCTCCCCAGCCGACCAATTGACCTTGAGCAATTTATCCTTTTCAACCGAAATCCCAGATGAAACCCAAACCCCTTTATTATCTAGATTTAATGTAGTAGTTTTGCCTTTTGTACTGGTGAAATGCGGAGGTTCAATACATCCCCAGCCCCTATCGCTGAGATCTCTATTCATCCAATCATATCTCGAACCATCCCCAGAGCCATATGCATCAA
Source organism: Rickettsiales bacterium (assembly GCA_002402195.1). Lineage (GTDB taxonomy): Bacteria > Pseudomonadota > Alphaproteobacteria > Rickettsiales > Rickettsiaceae > Megaera_A. The sequence goes on from NVVL01000047.1 coordinate 37,358, forward strand.
CATGCACGGCAAGGCAAATGGTTATTAATAATAATTGAATGGTTCTCATAATTTATAATTTCTCTCTTTTTACCAAAACGCGCCACCGCCTCCTTTGATTTAGCTGTAGCGACACAAGGCAACTCTTCAGTTGACAAAAAAGATGTCGTTTGTCTTAGTCCATATTAATTGAAATAGTATATAAAACAAATAACAACATCTGTTATTTTTGCAAATATCAGATTGCTTGGTGTCCTAAATACCTTGATTGGGGTGTTTTAGATCTGCGGATGTAGCTTCTTAGATCTGTGGACGTAGATTCTTGGAAGCTATATCCGCAGATCTATTAACCTCGATCTTGGCTATTTCTACTTCGATGCGGATTTTTATCTCGTCTGCTAGGATTGCAAGCTCTGGTGTGCTGATGATAAATTTATTGCTATCCATTTCTTTTTTTAAGGAATGTAGCTGGGCTCCGTTAATTCTACCAGACAGGATCTCGAGCTGCAGCTCCTTCAGAGTTTTTAGTGCTTTATTGCCAAATTCCTCAAGATTTTGCTTGTCTTGGGCGTATTGGTCGAACTCTTGCAGGAATAGCATCCCGCCAACATCCGCAACACCTGCAAATGACTCATTAGAGCTCGCCTCATGAGTTTGCTTGCTAGGGGCGAAGGCGGTTTTTCTATTTTTATCGCTTTTAGCGCCCTTTTTCAGCTTTGAAGCAGAAGCCATGGCTTGCGTTTTATGGTCAATTGTGATCATATGATGAAAACAGTTATGTTATCTAAAAAGCTATTTTTCTCCCTTTAACAGTCGTAGAGCTTGAATTTATGCTCTGATTCGCATATCCTGAAACCCGATTTTATAAAATATTACTTCTTAAAGCATTATGTTTCAAACATTAACACAAAATCTGACGAAAATTTTTGACAAAATGAAGGGTACTGGTGCTTTGAGTGAAGCACAGATCGACTCCGCAATGCGCGATATACGAGTCGCCCTGCTGGAAGCCGATGTAGCCCTGCCCGTTGTGCGGGAGTTTATAGATGCAGTCAAAAAACAAGCAAAAGGGCAAAAAGTAGTCAAGTCAGTCTCGCCTGGCCAAATGGTCGTTAAGATTATTAATGACGAAATGGTAAGGCTGCTCTCCCCAAATGAGTCTGAATCAGAGCTGAATCTAAGCGATGCTCCTCCTGTAAACATCCTGATTGTTGGGTTGCAAGGGAGTGGTAAGACTACGGCGAGTGCGAAACTTGCTTTGAAATTAAAAAATCAAAATAAAAAAGTTCTGCTAGTTAGTCTGGATACATATAGGCCAGCAGCGCAAGATCAGCTGGAAGTGCTCTCCCGCGATATAGGTGCGGATTGCCTTGAAATTGTCAAAGGACAAATGCCTCTGGAGATCACTAAAAGAGCGGTCAAGGAGTCACGTCTGGGTGGTTATGATGTGGTGATTTATGATAGTGCCGGGCGCCTTCATATTGACGAGGAGATGATAGAAGAAGTCGCGTCGGTTAAAAAGATAATTAACCCGACAGAAACCTTGCTGGTGATCGATTCAATGATTGGTCAAGATGCGGTTAGGGTTGCTAGTGCTTTTGAGGAAAAGCTAAAAATTACCGGCGTTATTTTATCCAGGATCGATGGTGACTCCCGGGGTGGCGCGGCGCTTAGTGTGCGCCATGTGACGGGCAAGCCTATTAAATTTTTGAGCACCGGTGAGAAACCAACCGATTTTGAGGAATTTGACGCAAAGCGCATCACCTCACGTATTTTGGGTATGGGCGATGTGGTGTCGCTAGTGGAGAAGGCTGCGGGTCTTGTGGATCAGGAAGATGCCGAGAAGATGGCAGCTAAGATCAAAAAGGGCAGATTTGATCTGAATGATTACATATCACAAATCAAAATGATCAAAAAAATGGGTGGTTTTGGCAGTATGCTCAGCATGATTCCAGGCATGTCAAAATTCTCAAATAAGCTAGGTGATGCCGGGGATGGAGACAAGCTTCTCTCTTATCAAGAGGCGATAGTCTCGTCTATGACGAAAAAAGAAAAGCGCAATCCAGATTTAATGAATGCATCAAGAAAAAAGCGTGTTGCTTCTGGTTCTGGCATCTCTGTGCAGCAGATAAATACTATGCTCAAGCAGTTTAAGCAGATTAGTACTATGATGAAGAAAGCATCGAAAATGGATCCAAAATCGCTGATGCGAGGAGATATGGGGAAACTTTTCTCTTGACTATTTGCTTGAAAATCCATATTGTCTTTGTTTAATATCAATCATAATATATAGTTTAGGAAAATTATGGGTAAAGCAAAAATCGCCTCAAAGAATAACCCTGAGGGAAGAGGCCGGGCCAAGGAATATTTTCATAATGGCAAAAAAATTAAACCAGTTAAAATGATTTCTCTTTCACAATCATTTTTTGCTGCTGAATATGACGATTCTGGTGAAATGGTGCTAGATGCAGCTGGAAAAGTGCTTCCTTGGGGCAAAGCTAAATATTTAGGCTAATTGAGCTGAAGAGACTAAGCGGGGCAACCTAAGAATATTTTATATTTTTAGGTTGCCTAGCATTGATTCAGAGCAGGTTGGTTTAGTTTATATTGGATGATATAAACTAATATTGGCTAATACTATATTATCTCTTATTCTTGTACTGGTTCTCAATTTGGGTTTTCTTATTGCTTTTTACACGTTTGTGTTTCTGGCAATGAATGGAAATATCACGCCTAGTAATTAAATTAGTAGTTGATAATTGGCGCAAAGATTTGAGGTGTATTTTATTGGAACCATATTTATATGTCTTATTTCTTGTCACTGATATGGATACCAAACCGATTATTATTGAATCTCATTTACTAAGGTAGGCACGCGATATATGATACATCACTCAGAAGCTTTTACTATTGATTATTCGAATTTTTCACTTAATACTGCTCTATATCCAAGACTCGTAGCTGCTGTTGCATCTATCGTGCCGAAAATTCTGGAGAGTATTGAAGATGGCACTCCTGCATACAAGATATTTTCTATTGAGCATGCCAGGCAGCAAGCGGAGTCTTGCGCTCATTATGCAGAAACGATCAAAGCTAATTTCTCTGATTTAATCGTGATTGGCATGGGCGGCGCTGTTCTTAATCCCAGAACCGCTATTTCACTGACGGAATTTGTGCCAAGTTCGGTAAAAATTCATTTTCTAGATAATACTGACCCATTTTTCTTGCAGAAATTACTGGCCCAAATTGACTTAAAAAACTGCGCAGTGCTAGCTATTAGCAACTCCGGGCAAACGCTTGAGACCCTTGCCTTGACAGGGGTGATGATTAATAAATTTGAGCAGGCGGGAGTTCGCTTGAGTGATAGATTTTTCTTCATCACAAACAAGCAATCAGGCAGGCTGAGGGATGTTGCAAATAAGATAGATGCTACAATCATTGAGCATACCAGCAATATTAGCGGCAGATATTCCACCTTGACTAACGTAACTAGTCTTATTGCTCAGATAGCTGGGGTTAATATGAAGGAATATCTGGCCGGTGCAGAGATGGTTATGAAGGATTTCTTCGACAAGAAAGAAAATACCCCAGCTGCGCTGTCTGTATCTATTATGCTGAATGAGCCGAAATCAACTCTAGTTAATATTGGCTATTTGCAACAATTTGATGTTTTTCTAGAATGGTACTCGCAAATTATCGCCGAATCTTTGGGCAAAGAGGGCAAGGGTGTCACTCCAATCAGAGGGCTTGGCCCTAATGATCAGCACAGCATGCTTCAGCTGTATCTGGATGGCTGGAAAGATAAAATCTACAGCCTGTTTTATGTTGAAAACTGGAAGAATGTTCAAACCCACAAAGCCTGTGATCTTGCCGCGCTCGGCGGAATTGCGGGGCGTGAGCTTCAAGAGATAAACACTGCTAATTTCAGCGCAACCCGAGCTGCCCTGCTTACCAGGAAGCTGCCTGTCAGAACTATCACATTAAAGGATTTGTCCGCCAGAAGCATCGGAGCGCTCGTGACTCATTCAATGCTAGAGATCGTTATATGGAGTCGCGTGATGCACATCAACCCATTCAACCAGCCGGGAATCGAGTTGATCAAAACAGAGTCGACCAAGATTATAGATTCGAAAAAGTAAAATGTGGGCAGGCCTAAGAAGCTACGCCAGTAACCTAGAATATTTCGTATTTTTAGAGATTTTTCCATCTAATACAGCGACAATATTAAATAAAATGATATCAGTCTTCTTTAGTCTTCTTTAGGCTAAGCGCTATTTCCCTTTGGAGTATCGTTTATTTAATATGCTACACTATGTACTTGTGTTGCAGACATAAAACCTCTATAAACCATAGATTGATACGAAGCTATAGACTATCAGCTCTGTATATATGTGGCTGCACCCCTCTAATTGAGGGAAGTTTTAATAGTAGGTTATACCGGGATTAGGCTAGTTCTTACCTGGTATTTTTGCAAATAGCCAGTTGCATGGGTTCGCTATTAATGGTATTATAGTACGAGGCGCTAGAGTTTGCGCGATATAACCAAAAAAATAAAATTTATTCAAATGTTTGAAAAGCCGCTGATTAGCTTTGACTACGCCATTAAATTCCTCCTCAAAAACAAAGAGGGTTATGAGATCAAAGAGGGTTA
>NVVL01000048.1 GCA_002402195.1 Rickettsiales bacterium
TATTTGGCCATGATTAATATAATAACAATAGCACTACCTGAAACTGGAAGCTTTTTCAAGTATATTGTGCATAGTTTCTTCATGGGATTTATGAATCTAGATTTCAATTACTCTTATTATGCTTCCCATATCGCATCATAGCTTCTTAAAAACTCATACTCAGGCTGGCGCCTATTTTGCCTACGAGTTTAATAATAATAGAATGTATAACGAGATACATCGTTCCCATCATGATGATAATTTGCGCTGGAGTAATAACGAAGAACACTTGCAAATTCGGCATTAACCTAGCTAGCAAGCCGCTTCCCGTTAAGATAGCTAACCCAATCACTAAAAATGGCGAGACCAGCTTAAACGATAAAATAAAACTATCATTCACCACAAGCCAAACAAACTTGCTAACATCCCCAGAATCCAGCAGCTCTCCTACAGGGAACTTAATGTAGCTGTCTGCTACGGCTTCTATAAATAAATAATGCGTATTTGTGGTGAAAATAAATACGATTGCGATCAATAACATAAAGTTAGAAAATATCGCAACTTGTGTTTTTTGCAGAGGATCAAAAAAAGCAGCCGCACTAAGCCCCGATTGCATCGACAAGATCTGCCCCACAAAATGTAGTGACTGAAAATATAGATTCGCTGCAATACTAATAACCAAACCAATCAATATTTCCATCACAAGATAGCCAAGATTCAGCGCTGAATTATCTGTATATGGTGGCAAATATGGAGTTAGAACCGGCATCATCACGAAGGAAATACTAAGCGCGACCGCAAGCTTCCCACGTTCAAAAAGGTAAGGCGACCCAATGCCCGGAAACATACGAAAAGCCGTGCCGAGCCTTGCAAAGACTAGCATAAAATGAAAAACAAACTCAAGAGTAAAATGTTCCAGCATTTAAAATTGTAATATTTACTTATACTTATAAGTTATACGCGCATCTTCTCAGGAAGTTACGCGCCCAACGCCTCATTATGAGTTTCTAAGAAGCTACATGGCTTAGCTTCTCATGATAAGCGGATATGTATATGATAACCCATTATAACAAAAATGCAGTAATTCATTGCTATAAATGCATATTTATTTATAATGAGTTGGTATTAGTTTCATAAACACATAAAAAAATAGAATTTATATTATGGATGATTTAGCTGCAATGATGCCGCAACTTTATTTCATTGTCCAAGGCATTGGCGTAACCCTGAAATACAGCATGAGCGCCGTTTGTATTGGATTAATAATCGGAACGCTCCTTGCTATTTGCAAAATGTCCGACTCGAAATCACTGAGATTATTTGCCCATGCCTACACTTCCATATTCAGAGGAACGCCATTATTAATCCAGCTGACAATTATATATTTCGGCCTGCCCGGCCTTCTTGGCATCAAAATGAGCGTTTTTACCGCCGGTACGCTAGCTTTCTCAATGAATTCCGGAGCCTATGTTTCCGAAATCATCCGCGCGGGGATTAATTCCGTCGATAAAGGCCAAACTGAGGCGGCAAAAGCTCTTGGCATCCCGCCTGTACTGCGTATGAAAGATATCATCCTACCGCAAGCAATTCGCAATATTCTGCCAGCTTTGGTCAATGAGCTGATTAATTTAGTAAAGGAATCTGCCCTTATCTCCGTCATTGGGGGTGAGGACATAATGCGCCGGGCACAGCTTATTTCGGCTGAAACATACTCTTTTTTCACCCCGATGCTAACGGCAGCTGCTACATATTATGTTTTGGTACTCGTCATTAGTAGTTTTGCAATGATGCTAGAAAAAAGGTTAGCACTATGATCGTCCTTGAGAATGTTACGAAAAAATTTAACGACCAAACAGCGCTTAAAGATATCAATTTGACTTTTGACAAGAAGGAAGCGGTGGTTGTTCTTGGTTCTTCTGGCAGTGGAAAATCCACATTAATCCGCTGCATCAACAATCTAGAGACCCCAACAAGCGGTTCTGTGTTTATCAACGGCACTCAGCTCACAAGTAAAACTAGAGGAAAATTATGTTTTAAGATCGGCATGGTCTTCCAGCAATTTAATTTATTTCCTCATATGTCCGTGCTGCAAAACCTCACCTATGGCGCCATTAATGTGCTTGGAAACACCCAGCATATCGCCGAGGAAAAAGCGTATAAACTTCTCAAGAAATTCGGTATTACTGAAAAAGCAAACAGCTCACCGCTAGATTTATCCGGCGGGCAAAAGCAACGCGTAGCTATCTGCAGAGCATTAATGATGGACCCTGAAACCATCCTATTTGACGAACCAACCTCTGCCCTAGACCCAGAAATCATCAAAGACATCATCGGAATAATCAACGAGCTCAAAGGTCAGATAACGATGATTATCATCAGCCACCACATAAAATTCGCCCGCGTAATTGCGGACCGCATCATCTTCATGGACCAAGGCAAGATCCTAGCCGACCAACCAGCCAAGGAGTTCTTCACCAAACCCTCATCACACAGAGCCCGCCTATTCCTAGAAAATGTCGGCGATTTGATGTGATGTTTAACAAATAGTTTTGCGGGATTTAGAGAAACAATGAGCAGCTTTCTTGAGGAAAACTAACAAGCTGGTACAAAATTTATCTGATCAGATGTATTTCTATGTTCGGTATATTAAGCTCTGCCCAAACTTTATCCGCTGTATAAACAGGAAGTCCCATATGCAAAGCAGCTGCAAGGCAAGCGCAATCACCTAATGATAAACCTTTATGTTTTGTTTGGCTTTTTAGTGATGCGGCGATGTAGCATTGCACCTTGTCGAATGCAATAATGGAACTAATAAAGGGTTCTATTGCTAACTTACATTGTTCTTCATTACCTAATATTTCATAAACCTTGCCAGCTACTTCAGTTACGTTCACGCTAGACATCACAGCTCTACCTATCAGTGGCTCAACTTTTTCCGCCCCTTTTTCGTTATTAATCAGCGCTAATAACGCAGAAGCATCTAGAATAACCCTATTCATTTTTAAGCTCTTGTTTTCTTTCTTGCAATAATTCATCCACCAGGCTGGTTTTTGAAGGGTTGCGATCTTTCAAAAGTTTTCTAATTTTTTGCAAAGTAAATTTTACCGGGGAAATAACCACTTGATTGTCACTAATATCGAATAGCAACTCATCTCCATCTGAAACGTTAAGCGCTTTCCTGCAAATAGATGGTATAGATATCTTCCCACCTTTAGATATTTTGGCTTTTGCGAACATCAATTCCACCTATATTTAGTATAGTTGCTATAAATTATATAGTAACTATACTGTAAACATATGTCAAATATTTTCTTGTGCCATATAAAAAAAGCCCCACCTGCACGCACCTCTTCGCCCCCCCTCTTAATTAGAAGTTATATAGCTCTCTTTTTTCTCTTCTTTCTCAGGCGCTATTGACTGCGCAAGCGCTTGGCGGACTTCGCCTATAGAATCTATCATAAGCACCAGATCTTCTGGTGGGCTTGATATTGTCATATTGATATTTTCCAAACGAACTATTGTTGCGCCATAAAACATATCGATTGCCTTTGTGCTCTCATCTGGATTATCAATCTCAACACCGGATTTTAATATATAGAAAACCTCAATGGCTTTAGCAAGAGCTTTAAATTTAGTTTCATAATCCTCTTCCTTAAGAGCTTTTTGTGCTGTAAAGAGTAGTTTCAGCAGCTCGTCAAAAATAAATATCAATTGATGCGATGAGTTACTTGTATAGGCTTGGGCGTTTTTATATTTCTCAAAAGCTTTCATAGGTTTATAACCATTTAAGTGAAAAAAATTATCTTTAAAATCCTGTTATTGTTTAAAGTTATTATAGTTTATCCATCATTAAGTCCGAGCAATGCATCAGCTTGGCTTAATGCAATGGCGCTCTTCGTTTCCAGAAGGATCATACGCTTATAGTCCGCTTGCATATCTCCTTTTAGTTTTTCTAGTTTTGCTTGTATTTTATCCCTTGATGTTTCAAGGGACTTTATCCTATCTTGAATACGCCCAGCTTCTGCGATAGTTGAGCCGCCAGAGCCATCATCACTTAGCATAGTCCTGGCCTCATCTCGTACTAAATTTGATATTCCCCTCGTATAGTTGATAGTAAAATTCTCAACAACATTATTTGCAGCCTTGGGATCAACTGAAAATGCCATACCTTTGAGCGCAGTGCCTGCAAAAGAGATGCTATAACGATTCAATGATGCATTATATGTAATCGCGCCATTAACAACTTGTCCATCAGCAGTCACAGAAAATGCTGTCACGGCTCCTGCTGGGTCATAAGTTATGCTCACTGGCAAATCCCTTCCTATTATGGAAGGAGTAATCACCTCACCCGGCATGTCAGTGGGTATATATTGCAAGCTACTTAAGTTCCCGGGAGTGGGCGTGACCTGAACATGGTTGATAAAAAACCTACGAACGCTTTCAAAATCATCTTCAAATTTTTTGACAAATAAATCTTCATCAGAAAAATATAACGTTTCAAATGAAATGCCATCTTGAACAGTTGTTTTAAGGCCCATACCCATCTGAGCTATAGAGGTAATTCCATTCCCATTATGCTGCAAACCTGTAAATCTCTCAACTATTTGAGTTGCTTCAACAAGAAGCATTGAACCTCTTAAAACCCCACCTTGATCATCTTTTGACTTGTCTGCATAAGGGTCTGCATATTTATCTATTGTGCTGACATCTGAATCCGCCCCGTGTTTTGCCACGAAATATGTCAACATATCTAAACTATTGGCAAACTCAATGATCATTTTCTTCACTGGATCATGATCTTCTTCCGTACAAATAGCGCTATAATCGAAACCATTATACGCAAGATTCGGAACCGCAGCTGCCACATTCACAGCCCCAGCCAGCTCAAAAGAAAGACCAGCTATGGCATTATCATATTTATTTGAAGCATTGTCATACCTCACACCTTCCACATAAACGATTGCATCCTGACCATCCAGATGCGCATGTTCAAGCATAGTCATTGCGGGGTTTCCAATATCTGCCCAAGCAATGCCAATCTGCTCAAACCCAGTATTCTTGGCTCTGATTTCTATAAACGAACTAGGAACCCCACCTGGATTACCATTAATAAGGAACGCTTCAAACGCATCTCCATTATTTTCAAAATTAAGATTTATATTCGAAACAATTATCCCTAAATTATCTGCAGCTGCAACATTGATAATTCTAGCATTGCCACCAATAGTTAGAGTCAAATCCCCATCGAGCCCTATTGGGTTTGCATCATTAGTAAATCCGGTATGTTGTGCATTAAATGCGATAGTCAATGAAGCTCCGCTTGCCACTTGCTCCACCGCGACATGCACATGTCCATTACTCACAGTTCCATCGACTCTGACATTTTTTAAAAATTTATCAGCAGATTCTCCGTTAATAGTAGTGCTACAATGTTTGTGATTAAAGCCAGTTTCCATAGGGTCAGAAAGCCTAGTCGCCTTAGCTTTTAGATCAGTGAGCAGCATTTGCAACTCTGAAATTGCACCGAGTTTATCATGCCGCACGCTTACTTGATCATTAAAATCTTCGAGTACTAATTCTTGCTGAGAAGTGGCTTTTGCAACAAATTCATCCACCGGCCCTAGCATTCCCGTGATGCTCACTCCCTTTGATATATCCATGATTCCCGCATAAATAATTACAACTATTTATGACATACAGCAAGAATGGTGCCAAAGTTTTTCAAAGCAAGATATGCAGCCCACGCCCGCCTGGATTTCAGGGGGTTTTTTGATGTAGATTTGAGTTTTAGGGGGTAAGATATTGGACGTAATTTAATTTAAAAATTAAAAAAATAGATTGAAAATATAGTCTTTTTATGAGCTGATATAGCTTTTTTAAATGTAATCTCACTCATTTATTCCTGCTCTAAATATAATTTCATCCCTTCATGCGTAGCATTAAAACCTAATTTCTCATAAAATCTCAGAGCATCTACCCGCTCTTTATTTGTGCTTAATTGAAAAATCGTCGCCCCATGATTTTTGCCCCAACCTATGGCAAACTCAATCATCTGCTGACCGATATTTTTGCCCCTTGCGCTCTGGCACACTCTAACTGCTTCTATTTGCATACGCGTGCTGCCGGTAAATGTAAGGGACGGCATCAATGTACAGTGGGAAGTGCCGACTATCTTCTTCCCTTCGCAAAGCGCCATTAAATATTGATTAGGATCATTATCAATTTTATGAAAAGCATCAATATAGCGCCCATCTAGCTCTTCACTAATTTGCTCACGTGTTTTGCCAAGTTTGTCTGTAGATAGCAAATCTACAATTATTTTCAAGTCATCTATGCAGACTTTCCGGTGAGTTAAACTCATATCATTTCACTCCTAAACACATTATGCGCATCCCTCGATAACCACTCAGGCAACAACTTCTTCAGCGGGTCTGCTCTAAAATCAATTTCAGATAAATCAGAAACAGCCACCCAAATTAACTCGATATGTTTTTCCGGAGATGATATTTTTTCTCTAACTTTCAGCTGATCAGATTCAGCTTCAAAAATAAAATTATATTCATGATTATGACAAATGCTATTATGCCCCGGTTCAAAACTATATTCCAAGCACCCAAGAAATCTCTTAACCGTGCAATCTTTCCCCGTTTCTTCTTTTAGCTCACGCATCAAAGCCTGAGACGCAGACTCCCCATGCTCCACATGACCGCCCGGCAAGAAGTAAAAATTAACAGGCAAATCTAATGTTTTACACAATAAAATATGCTCATCATCAAGAATAACCGCTCTGGCGAGGGTGTGTATTTCATTACTCATTTTTCTAACAAACTCCTGATATTTTAATCCTGCGTACATAGTCTCTAAAGCATAACCAACTCAAGCCCCACTCCCTGAAGGCGAGCATTATTCAGCTTTAATCAAGTTTCAGTTTTGTCATAAATCGCACTTGCATCTTCGGAGCTGTTTTTATTAATAACAAGCAACCCTCTTTCCGTGTGGATAATAGCCACATCATTCAGGCCCACAACACCTATGGTTATGCCATTGCTATCAACATAGCAATTTGATGCATTGTGAGTAATAACATCACCGCGCAAGCGATTCCCTTTCGCATCTGCTTGGGTTTGATGGCTGAAATGCTCCCAAGTTCCAACATCGCGCCAGCCAATATCACACGGAATGACGGATATATTGCTTGATTTCTCCATTAATGCGTAATCTATCGACACCTCACTCACTAAAGAAAATGAGCTCACATCCAAGGAAATATCACCATTTACGTTGCGCTTTGATGTCTCCAAGGCACGCCGCACAGTAGATAAAACAGAGGGGCAATGATCGTGCATTTCTTGCAAAATAGTGCGCGCTGTGAAACAAAACATACCCGAATTCCAATAGAAATTGCCATGTTTAATATATTTTTCTGCAGTTTCTTTTGATGGTTTTTCTGTGAATCCCAACACTTCATTGCCACTAAATTCGATGTAACCATAACCGCTTTCTGCATGAGTGGGCTTGATTCCAAACGTCACTAATTGTCCTTTGCCTGCGCTATTTTCTTGCCCATTTTTGGCAATTTCAGCAGCTTTGGAAACTGCCTCGTTGAAACCTTCTTGGTCAGCAATGATATGGTCTATAGGCAGAACGAGCATCGCCTCATCTTCACTGTTTTTAGCAGATAAACTCAGCGCTGCAGCCGCAATGGACGCTGCAGTATTCTTCCCAAAAGGCTCTTCAATAAAGGAAAGATCAACTCCTTTCGGCATCAAATGCGCTATTTCTTCATACTCAGCTTTTATCCGCGGCACATAGTCGTGTCTGGTTACTATGATTATGCTCCTTACCAAGCTAACACACCCGGCACGTAGCAGTGTTTTTTGTATCAAGCTCAGCCCATCATTCATCCTCACAAAGGGTTTGGGATGATTTTTATACGAAGCAGGCCACAAACGACTTCCCTTCCCACCGGCAATAATCACTGCTTGCATATTTTCCCTGCTAATACTAGTTAACTTGAAACTGCTAGTCTACAGTTTTTTCAATTGAGGTCAAGAGGTTTTATTGATAATCACTAAAATATTTTAATTAAAAGATGTAATTCTTGTAAAATTATGCTTTATTTCGCTATATTATGTAATTATTGTAACGAAATTTTGTAATAAATTGATATATTACTGAGCTACATAGCTTTGCTGTTATATCCAAAAGACGGGCTACAGAAAGTGACTTGTCAAGCCTTTAGAAGCTACGTCCGCAGACCTAGAATATTCTATATTTTTAGAGATTTTTTTTATCTAAGGTGGGACAGATGTTTTTTACACTAATAGTTGTAAAAACTTGCAAAAGAGCACTGTGTATCATTAACTCAGCACCCCCAATTTAAATGATTTTTACGAATCATTGGGCACTGCATCATCACCAGCCAGAAAGGTTGGGTTATCTACAAACTGATCTCCGTGAATTGTTAGGAGTTGAAAATTTTGCTCACTTAATAGCTTATCCCAAAACTTTGGTTCGTTAGTCATTTTGTAATGTTGCTGCGCAAGACTGTAAGCTTTTTTAACATAAAATATACTATGTTTTATATCAGATTCCGTGTTATCTGGATATATATATGTTTTACTTAACATACCTGTTAGTTCAATATAAAGTTCTGAAAAACAGTGATGTCTAAATAGATCAGGCACCTTTACCTCATCTAATGTGCAGTTGCATTTAGACGCAATTAATTTTCTAGCAAATTCTAACTTTTCTCTTGCTTCTACCCTATCAGGGTGACCACTATTACAATATGATGCTATTATATACGCCAAGCGGTCTACATCATAGTCTGATAAAAGTTTTGCAAGCGTGCTAGGGTCTAAACTATAGTTTTTTTTAATGAAATCTAAAAGATTTTCAATAGATAACGGCCAGTCTTCGATAGTGTTATTGGAACATTTTTTAGATAATTCCTTTAAGTCGGATTTTAATTGCTCGCGCGCTTTTTCTTTGCTCAATTTTTCTTCATATTCCCTCGATTCCGCTCTATTTTTCAGTGCTTGCCAAACATTGAAAATCCCGAGTGCTAATGCTGTTAGCCCCAGCCATGGCTCCCAATTATAGGGCTCCCCCCCGCCGCCATTACTCCTTCCTTGTTCCTGTGCATCAGGCACTGTAGATAAATCTGCAGCTGGTTTCTTTGGGGTTTGATCTATTGCCGGCTGCTGCGTTGCTAGGCTTGAAGAGTTTGTTTTTTGGTTAGAAAATGGGTCTGTTTTTCCAGATAATATCTGACTATCTGTATGAAATTCTTTCCACTGAGTGGTATGTCCCCAATTATTAATGGAATTTGAAGAATCTCGTGAATTTACCCCGCTATAAGGTGTCACCGAAAAACCCGCAGCTTTGAATCGTAAATTACTACCTGTAAAACTTCTGAAATACTGCGTGCCTAGCGTGCCTAATTTTGTTATACGCTGTTTCATATTCTGTACCTAATAAATTGTTAATTAAATTATAATCATCTGTTAAAACTAAAATGCCACAACTAAACATTAATTTAATCACGAGGATTGCTGGCGTGTTGGTTGGTGTCAATGTTATAATCAACAACTTTGTATCTTAGATTGACAGGTAGTGCTTCCCTTTTTCTAGGCATATTTTTATCTCTTAAATTAAGTTAGAATCTTCAATGCTTATTTAGAATGACGCCCACTATAGCCAAAAACTTGCAAAATAAGAATGAAAAAAGGAGTTAGAGTTACCAAGTGTACTATTTTTACTAAAGTGGCATTGTGAAAATACACCACCGAGAATCAATTAACTTGGCTATACTTTAGTAGTATAGTTGTAATTCAGTATAGACTTTTTTTTAAGTAGCATGCTGTTTTTGGTATAAATGGCTAGTCCAGAATATTCCAGGCCTGCCCGCTTCGCTTCTAATACCACAGTTGTAATTCATTTTTGTAAAAGAGATCTGCGTGTATAATGATGGAACTTGGCGATAGATTAGGGTTTTCGTCACCAATAAAACCAGTCTAATAGAGTCTGTCATAAACTGTGTGTAAGTTACAAAAAAGAACAATAAGTAATGTTGTAAACCAAGCAACTTAACCATAGGTATAGATATGACAAAAGATACAGCAAAAGCCTCAGAGAATATAAACGTCAAATTAGTAGAAGGATTATTATCAAAAACAGATCCAAGTGAGCTATTTGGGAAAGGAGGAATGTTTGCTCAATTAAAGAAGCAAATAGTGGAAAAAATCCCCCCGAGCGAGATGGAGCACGAGCTTGGTTATTCGAAGCACAGCAAAATATCAAAATTAAATAGCAATCGTCGCAATGGTAGTTATGAGAAGACAATATTAGACGACGAGGGTTACAAACTAGCAGCAGAGATCCCAAGAGATCGCCTTGGCGCATATGAACCAAAATTGATACCAAAAGGAGTCAGGCGATTTAGCGGGTTTGATGACAAGGTAATATCCTTATATTCCAGGGGAATGACAATGAGCGAGATACAAGGTCATCTGGAGGAAATCTATAGCACAGAGGTGTCAAAAGAGTTGATATCGACAGTAACCGATAGTGCAATAGAAGAGTAACAAAGTGGTAAAATAGATCGTTAGATTCCAGTGTATCCGATATTATATTTAGATTGCATCCATGTAAAAGCTAGAGATAATCATACAATAATCAACAAAGCGGTGTATCTAGCAATAGGAGTCAATATGGAGGGTAGGAAGGAATTGCTAGGGATTTGGGTAGGCAAGAATGAGGGTTCTAAATTTTGGATGCAGGTAGTGACGGAGCTAAAGAATCGAGGAGTGCAGAAAATATATGTGGCATCTGTGGATGGGTTAAAAGGTTTTCCAGAGGCGATAAATAGCATATTTCCAGATACGATAGTTCAGCTTTGCATAGTACATATGGTGAGGAATTGCTGTGAAATATGTGTCCTATAAAGATTTAAAGGAAGTAACCTCAGATTTAAAGAAGGTATATAGGGCAAATAGTGAGGAAATAGCGCTTTTGGGAGCTCGGCTCATTTAAGGATAAGTGGGATAGCAAATACCCAATAATCTCTGGCATATGGGAAAGGAATTGGACTGGTATAATCCCATTTTTTGCACTTTCTGCTGAAATCAGGAAGGTTATTTATACGACGAATGCAATTGAATCGATCAATCGTCAGATCAGAAAAATCATCAAAAACAAGGGGGTATTTCCAAACGATGACTCTATCAAAAAGATAATATTTCTTGCACTTAGAAACGCTGCAAAAAAATGGACAATGCCGATCAGAAATTGGCCCATGGCACTGAACCAATTCGAACTTATTTGCGGCGATTTTAAACAAGAATCATTACAACAAGTATTTTAACTTACACAGATTATGATTGACTCGTTTTGACGGATGGACTAGCTAAAGCCCCTATTTATTTAGAGGCAGTATCTGATTTTTTCTCAGCTTCTTTCTTTACAGCTGGCTTAGCTTTTGTTGTAGCTGGCTTTTTCACTGCTGCTGGTTTTGCTTTAGTTCCAGTAGCACCCGCCTCTGCTGTCGCCTTTTCGGGTGAGACAGTTTTTGGCTTAGTAGCTTTCTGCTCTGTTGTTTTTGCCGTTCCAACTGCCGCGCCTGTAGAAATTGCCTTTACCTTTTTAGATAAGCGACTAACTTTCCTTGCTGCAGTATTTTTCTTCATAAGATTATTTGCAACGCCTCTCATAATCTCAGACTGTGCTTCAACTAAAGCCTTATTAGACTCCTCAGAAGAGCCAGCTTCAACAGCAGTAATAACTCTCTTGATATAAGTCTTGATACGACTTTTTCTTGTTTTATTAATTTCAGTCTTACTAACTGTTTTTCTAATCGCTTTCTTTGTCGCGGAATGATTTGCCATATGGTTTAAACCTTATTCTTGATTTTCTGTTTCTTCTACTTTGGGAGTCATGCAACCTTTTGCACTTAAATCTCTGTCTACAAATTCAATATATGCAATAGGAGCTTTGTCGCCATAGCGGAAACCAGCTTTTATAATTCTTGTATATCCACCAGGACGTTCCTTATATCTTTCAGCCAGCACAGACATTAACTTCTCCGCCGCTTTTTTATCTTTTATACGAGAAATAATATCTCTTCTTGCAGAAAGTGTTGCCGCTCTAGCCTTTGTCACTAACGCTTCAATATACGGGCGCAAAGCTTTTGCTTTTGGCACAGTCGTTTTAATTTGCTCGTTCATGACCAAAGAAGTCGCCATATTTGCAAACATAGCTTTCTTATGAGAAGAGGTTCTATTTAACTTCTTTCCTTTAATTTTATGACGCATTTCTATTACCTAAATATTCAAAACTTTATATACAACAATCCAAATATTGTGTATATCTTTTATTCTTACAAAACTCTAACGCACAAAGCAAGCACGAAAAAGCCACTTTAAAAAACCTTTAACAATATCACCAATCCAAACTAACGAAGGTCACATCAATAAGGCTCTTCATATTTCTTAGCAATCTCTTCTATATTTTCAGGTGGCCAATCGCTGACCTCCATTCCGAACTTCAAATTAAACTTTTGCAGAACATCTTTAATTTCATTCAAAGATTTTCTTCCAAAGTTTTGAGTTCTAAGCATTTCAGCTTCTGTCTTATTAACTAAATCACCAATATACACAATATTATCATTTTGCAGGCAATTTCTTGAACGAACTGACAATTCAAGCTCATCAACCTTCTTAAGTAAGATTGGGTTATATTCAAGCTCTTCTTTCGATTCCAGTTTCTCTTCTTCCTCTTCTTCAAAGGTGATGAATAATTGCAACTGATCTTGCATAATACGAGCAGCCAACGCAACAGCCATTTCCGGAGAAATAGTTCCATCAGTTTCTATGCTCATTAGCAATTTATCATAATCCGTCACCTGTCCAACACGAGTATCTTCAACCTTATAAGCAACCCTTTTCACCGGACTAAATAACGCATCAATAGTGATCACTCCAAGCGGAAAATCATGATCTTTCGCACTGCCCGCTGGTATATAACCTCTACCTATTTCTGTATAGAGTTCCATTTCAAGCTCAGCATCTTTCGACAAGGTACATATTTTCTGATTAGGATTCAACACTTCAACATCTGTCCCAGTCTCAATCATACCCGCAGTAACAACGCAAGGACCTTTAACATTGATTCTAAGTGTTTTTCTATCTGTACTATGCTGCTTAATAGAGATCTTTTTCAAATTAAGAACAACATCTACTATATCTTCCTTAACTCCAGATTTTGCAGAAAATTCGTGAACAGCTCCGTTAATTTTTACAGCCGTAATCGCCGCCCCTTGAAGCGAGGATAACAAAATCCTTCTTAGTGCATTACCAATAGTCAAACCAAAACCGCGCTCTAAAGGCTCAATAATGATATTTGCTACATTACTCTTTTCTTCTTTCCCATCATAAGAGATCTTGGATGGTTTAATTAAAGAGCTCCAGTTTTTATTTAGCGACAACATATTTTCTACCTATTTTATCTATACTCTTCTTCTTTTTGGAGCTCTTACACCATTATGAGCAACACCCGATACATCTGTTATTGAAATAACAACAAAATTCTGGCTAAAAACAGCTCTCATCGCAGCTTCTCTTTGCGACCCAGCGCCTTTCACCTTAATAGAAACCGTCTTTAAACCATGTTCCTTTGCCATTTCGGATACTTTATCCACAGTAATTTGCGCAGCATAAGGAGTCGCTTTTTTAGCACCCTTAAAACCATGCGCACCTGCTGTAGAAATTGCAATAACATTACCCTGCACATCAGTAACCGTAACAATAGTATTGTTAAATGTTGCCTTGATATGAACAATTCCTAGCGTAATGTTCTTTTTCTTTTTTCTAACTTTATTTATTGGAGTCATTATCTATATCTCTAAATTATTTCTTCTTACCAGCAATAGCAACAGCCTTACCTTTTCGAGTTCTAGCATTAGAATGAGTATTCTGACCACGTACAGGAAGTCTTCTGATATGTCTCAGACCTTCATACGTACGAATATCTTTTTTCTTTTTAATGTTAAGACTCACTTCTCTTCTACGATCACCTTCCACTTGGAAATTTTGATCGATCTCAGCTCTTAAAGCGACGAGCTCTTTATCATCAAGATCCTTCACTCTTCTACTCTCTGAGATCTTCGTAGATCTACAAATTTTCTGAGAAGAGGTCAGACCTATACCATGTATATAAGTTAAACTAATCACCAATCTTTTATTTGGTGGAATATTCACACCCGCAATCCTTGCCACAAAAATTCTCCAGTTTTAAAAACAATTAGATTCAGAATAATATAAAAATACCTGAAAAAGTCAAATCTTTTTTACAATCGATGCGATTTCTTCAACAACTTTCTGTTTAGATTTACCCGCATTAACTGTAAAAAACCTACCTTTTTTCTGATAATACTCTACCATTGGTAGCGTTTCTTTCTCATACTCCGCTATCCTAGATAAAATCGCACTTTCAGTATCATCAGAACGAGCAGAAAATTCTTCTGACCCGCAATTATCACAAACCCCTTTTTTCTTGGGTTTGTCAAAATGTTCATTATAAATTCTTCCACAAGAAGAACAACTAATCCGTCCCAATATCCTCTTGACCACTACATCACTCTCAAGGTCAAAAAATATAACATTAACCGTAGCGTCAATATTTTCAATAAAATACTCAGCTTGGTCAAGGGTTCTCGGATAACCATCAAGAATACACCCGTCCCGACACTCGTCGGACAAAATATATTTTCTTATCGTTTTATTTACAAGTCCAGTCGGAACAAGTCTTCCTTCCTTCATGCAAGCAGCCAAAGTCTTGGAATCTTCAGAATCCTCTAGCACCATCTTTCTAAATACATCTCCAGTAGAAATGTGAGGAATCACCAATTCTTCAGAAAGCAGCGCTCCTTGAGTCCCTTTTCCAGATCCTGGCAGCCCCAATAAAACTATTATCTTTTTTGTCATTTAGTTTCTCAATTTCATTTTTTTAACGAGCCCTTCATATCGAGCACTAAACAAATGTGTCTGAATCTGAGCAAAAGTATCAAGCACAACATTCACCACAATCAAGAAACTTGTTCCACCAAGAGCAAACGCCACAGAATACTTATTCATAAGTAATTCTGGTACAATACAAACCACAGACAGATATAAACTACCTAAAACCGTAAGGCGGGTCAACAAATAGTCGAAATATTCTGCAGTATTTTTTCCTGGCCTTCTTCCTGGAACATAAGCACCATTCTTTCTTAAATTCTCTGCGGTCTCTTCTGAGTTAAATACCACAGCTGTATAGAAAAAACTAAAGAACATAATCAAAGCTATATACAGGAAGATAAATAAAGGCTTTCCATGTCCCAAATACCTAGAAACCATCCCCATAATTTCCGAATCTTTACTAGAAAACTCCGAAATCGTAGCTGGAAACAGCAACACCGAACTCGCAAAAATCGGTGGTATCACACCAGATGTATTAAGCTTCAACGGCATATGTGTAGCATCACCACCATATATTTTATTACCCACCTGTCTTTTTGGATATTGAATAAGCACTTTGCGCTGAGCTCGTTCAAAATAAATAATAACAGTAATCATCGCCAAGACACCAGCACAAATCGCCATCACAGCAACCGGAGACATCGCACCTTTCCGAGACAGCTCAAACATGCCAATAACAGCGCTAGGCAGACCAGAAACTATCCCAATAAAAATAATCAAAGAGGTTCCGTTTCCTATTCCTCTTGCCGAAATCTGTTCTCCAAGCCACATCAAAAACATTGTGCCCACAACAAGAGTCGTAACCGCAGACACCTTAAAGAAGAACGGGTCAATTATAACAATTGGTCCATACGGAGTCACCGTAGCTCCAAGCCCTATAGCAATTCCATATGCTTGAAACGATGCAAAAACAACGGTCAAATATCTAGAGAGCTGATTAATCTTACGACGCCCAACTTCACCATCTTTTTTCAGATTCTCAAGCGGTTTATACGCAATTGTCATCAACTGAATCACAATCGATGCGGTAATATATGGCATGATAGCAAGAGCAAATATCGACATCCTCTCAAGCGAACCACCAGAAAGCATATTAAACATTCCAAGAATCCCCCCCTGACTTCTTTCAGCAAGGCTTGCAAGTGCTATGGAATCTATCCCAGGAATTGGTATGAAAGAACCAATTCTACACACAAGCAATACGCTAAGTGTAAATAGAATTCTACTACTAAGTTCTCCCTTCGATTTTTGCATTATACTCTTCTTTTTATAGTACTTTACCACCAGCTGCTTCAACAACCGCTTTCGCAGATGCCGAACAAGCGTCCAATTCAATAGTCAGTTTGTGAGACGCTTTCTCGAGCCCCCCAAGAAGCTTCACAGGAACCTTATCACTTTTAATATATCCAATAGATACAAGCAATTCTTTGTTCACGCTACCTTTAGCATCAATACGCTTCTCTTCTATCATCACCTCAATATCAGCAATACTTATTGCAGTATAATTAACCGCTTTTGAGCAGCTAAACCCTCTCTTTGGCATGCGCTTGATCAAAGGCATTTGACCGCCTTCAGTCTTGATCGCAACACCTGATCTAGATTTTTGCCCCTTAACGCCTCGACCACAAGTCTTGCCAGTTCCGCTACCGATTCCTCTACCAACTCTTTTTCTTGGTTTTTTGGATCCTTCTACGTTAAATAGTGTATTTAATCTCATATCTTTAATTCCTATACTATACAGTTTCTACACTTAGTAAGTGCCCAACCTTTTCTGCCATCCCTCTCACAGAAGGAGTGTCTTCAAGCAACCTTGATTTTCTCAACTTGTTCAAACCCAAACCAATCAACGTTTTACGCTGATCAGACGATCTCCCTATAGGGCTACCTATTTGCGTAACTTTAATCAAACTTTTTGATTTAGATTTTATTTTTTTCTCAGTCATCTTCTTAATCCTGAAATTTCATATATTATTTTTCTTAAGCACTCGCCGCGTTCACTGACAGTTCAGCGATATTTTTACCTCTTCTTTTAGCTATAGATTTTGGCGAATTCAAGCTTTTCAAAGCATTAAATGTTGCAGAAATCATTGCCTGAGGATTAGATGAACCCAGCGATTTAGCCACTATATCCTCCAAACCTAAACGTCCAAAAATAGATCTAAGTGGACCACCCGCAATAACTCCAGTACCCGGAGCCGCTCTTCTAAGCACAACTTTTGCAGCACCGCTCACACCAATAACATCATGGTGAATCGTTCTGCCTTTATACAAAGGAACAGAAATCATATTTTTTCTTGCATCTTTATTGGCTTTAGCTCTCGCTTCAGTAACTTCCTTAGCTTTACCATTACCATAACCAACTTTTCCCTTCTCATCACCAACTATCACAATAGCTGCAAAAGAAAAATTACGACCACCTTTAACAACTTTAGTAACTCTATTTACGTGAACCAAATCTTCAATTATAGAATCGTTGCTTCTTGTATATTTAGACATCTCTCTTCTCTATTAAAATTGCAATTTCTTTCTTGCCTCGTCCGCAAGGGCTTTAACAACACCATGATACTTATGCCCCCCTTTATCGAAAGCAACAAGATTTATCGATTTTTCAGCTGCTCGGTCAGCAAGTAATTTTCCAACTTTCACCGCAAATTCTACATTACAGTTTGACTTTGCAGTAACTCTAATTTCTTTGTCCAGTGTGGACGCAGAAACAAGCGTTCTTGAAGTTGAATCATCGATAATTTGAGCATAAATATGACGACCTGACTTAAAAACAGACAATCTATTTCTGTCAGAAACTTTTTTTAGCTTAACTCTAACACGCTCTTTTCTTCTTTTGAAGCTGTGATTTTTTGCACTCATACTAACCTAACCTTTTTTACCTTCTTTTCTCTGTACATACTCGCCTTTACGTCTGATCCCCTTCCCTTTATAAGGCTCAGGAGGTCTTTGACTTCTGACTACAGCAACATATTGTCCAAGCTTTTCTTTGTCACATGACTCAAGCATAATTATCGTTTGCTTAGGAGTCGACACTTTAATGAAATCCGGGATTTCTATCTTTGTGTTATGACTCTTACCAAGCGTTAAATTAAGATACTTGCCTTTCACAGCAGCTCTATAACCAACACCAATAACTTCTAACTCCTCTTGAAAACCAACCGTAACACCTTTCATCATCCCGTTTATGATGCTTCTGGCCGTGCCCCACATAGCCCTTGCAGGCGTGGTATCATCCAAAGGCTTCACTATCACGACACCATCTTTTTGCTCTATAGAAATTTGTCCAGCAAACGTTCTTTCCAATGCACCCTTAGCACCTTGAATCTTTATATTAAGACCCTTGATGTCAACCTTAACACCCTCTGGAATCGAAACTGGTAACTTACCTACTCTTGACATATTATTAATACTCTAAAATACTTTACAAATAACTTCACCGCCAACATTCAGCTTCTTAGCCTCTCTATCGGACATAACGCCATGAGAAGTAGACAAGATATGAATACCCATATTATTAAAGTAACCCGGAAGGTCACCTATAGATGAATACATTCTCTTTCCAGGCTTCGAAACCCTGTGAATTTCACATATAGCACCCTCGCCAACACGAGAATATTTCAAAGAAATATCAATAGTTTTACTCTCAGCATCTTTCGTATAACCCGAGATATAACCCTCTTTCTCCAAAACATCCAGAACCGCGCATTTCAAATTAGAGAGCGGCAAGCCTACATTAAGCAACTTGCTTTTCTGCCCGTTTCTAATTCTTGTTAGCATATCTGCTATATTATCCGACATTGACATAATGATAATTCCTAATCTTTTAATGTTTTACCAACTAGCTTTTACAATACCTGGCAGCAACCCTTTTGCCGCAAGCTCTCTCAGCTTATTACGAGATATACCCATCTTACGACAGAACCCTCTAGGCCTACCATCCAAAGCACATCTATTTCTCACTCTGATCTGCGCTGAATTTCTAGGTAGTTTCGCAAGTTTCATAACAAGCTCAAACCTTTCTTCAAGCGGCAAATCTTTCTGTTTAATTTTAGCGCTCAGCGCGTCTCTTTTTGCTTTAAAAGACCCAGCCAACCTCTTTCTCTTATTATTCGTTTCTATAGATCCAGTTCTTGCCATATTACACGTATTTTTTTATTATAAATTTAGTTATAAAACGGTATTTGGAAACCAGACAACAAAGCTTTCGCCTCTTCGTCAGTCTTCGCAGTCGTTACTATGGTAATATCCATACCCCTGATTTTATCAATCTTATCATAATTGATTTCAGGAAAAACGATTTGCTCCTTAATACCAAAAGTTATATTGCCTCTACCGTCAAAACTCTTCACAGACAACCCCTTGAATTCCTTCACCCGCGGAAGAGCAATAAGAACCAATCTTTCCAAGAATTCAAACATTCTTGCTCTTCTAAGAGTCACCTTGCAACCAATCTTCATCCCCTCGCGGAGCTTAAATGTTGCAATTGATTGTTTTGCATAAGTCTCATAAGGCTTCTGACCAGTGATCGCAGTCATATCGCTTATAGCGTGATTAATCACTTTTGAATCAGAAACAGCGTCACTAACACCCATATTCACTACAATCTTAGTAAGCTTTGGCATTTGGTGTATGTTAGGATACTTAAACTTCTCCTGCAAATCTTTTACAATATTTTTACTGTATAACTCTTTAAATCTAAGTAGCATTACTTACCTTCCTTCGAAATAATTTCACCAGATTTTTTTGCAAATCTAACTTTCTTACCATCACTAAGGGTCTTATAACCAATCTTAGTGATCTCCTTGGTTTTTGGGTCAATATGACTAAGGTTAGAAATGTGAATCGGTAATTCCTTTTGGATTATACCGCCTTCACTAGTCTGGCTTGGCTTAGTGTGTTTCTTAACCAAATTAACACCAGCAACTATCGCCTTATTATCACTAGGAAATATCTTAGTAACATCGCCAACTTTCCCTTTGTTTTTACCGGTTGTAACTTGAACCGTATCACCTTTTTTTATCTTCAGCTTATGCATCTTAAATCACCTCTTCTGCGAGAGAAATTATTTTCATGAACCCCTTGCCCCTTAGCTCTCTTGGAACAGCACCAAAAACTCTAGAGCCTATTGGTTCATTTTGTTTGTTAACAAGAACAACAGAGTTCGAATCAAATTGTATCAAACTTCCATCAGGTCTTCTCACGCCCTTTTTAGTTCTTACAATAAGAGCTCTGTGCACTTCACCTTTTTTTACCTTTCCACCAGGTATCGCAGTTTTGATGGATACAACTATCACATCACTGCACCCGGCGACCATATGCCCAGATCCACCAAGAACCTTTATACACATTACCTTCTTAGCGCCGGAATTATCGGCAACTGTGAGGATGCTTTGCATTTGAATCATAATCTAAACTTCCAATTCATCATATATTAAATTAAAGACAAGATACAGAAACTGCAAGAAAAAGTCAAAGACTTATTCTTCAACAATTACCCAAGATTTAGTTTTGGATAATGGTCTGCACTCCTGAATTTTCACCTTATCTCCCTCGCTGCACCTGCTATTCTCATCATGTACCGCATACTTAGTAGACTTTCTAACCGTTTTCTTGTAAAGAGGATGCCTAAACCTTCTTTCCACCTCAACAGACACAGTCTTCTCACTTTTTGCACTTACTACCGTGCCTTGTAAAATCCTTTTAGGCATCAGCTTTTGCTCCAGTTTTTCTTCTTCTTGTTAATTCAGTACCAACTCTAGCTATATCTTTTTTCACTTTCAAAAATCTACTCGTGTTAGTAAGCTCTCCTAGAGTTTTCTGAAACCTTAAATTAAAAAGCTCTTTCTTTAAAAAAACAAGCTTTTCCACCAATTTCTCAAGAGTTACCTGAGATAACACTTTTGATGTAAATTCTGACTTACTCATATCGTTGCACCATTTTTGTTCTTACCGGTAATTTCGCAGATGCAAGATCCAAAGCTTGTCTCGCAACCACCTCATCAACACCCTCAATTTCAAACATAATTCTTCCAGGGGAAACCCTCACAGCAAAATACTCTGGAGCACCCTTACCTTTACCCATACGCACCTCATTAGGCTTTTTGGATACCGGTAAATCTGGAAAAATTCTGATAAAAAATCTACCTTGTCTTTTCATATGTCTCACAGCCGCACGACGAGCCGCTTCAATCTGCCTTGCAGTAACACGCAAACCATCAAGAGACTTAAGGCCGAACGAACCAAAATTAAGCATAGTTCCAGCCTTAGATTTTGATGCGACCCTTCCTTTATGAGCCTTTCTAAATTTTTGCTTCTTTGGAGCTAGCATTATAAATCCACCAATTAATTAACTTTATCTTTTTTCTGAGCAAAATCACCCTTATACACCCAAACCTTAATACCAATAACTCCATATGTGGTATTAGCCTCTTCAGTGCCATAATCAATATTAGCACGCAATGTATGTAGCGGCACTCTGCCCTCTCTGTACCACTCAGTTCTAGCAATCTCAGCACCGCCTAAACGCCCTGAACACGCAACTTTAATTCCTTTTCCACCTTGTTTGAAACAGTTTTGTATAGCTGTTTTCATACATTTTCTAAAAGAAGAACGCTTCTCTAACTGCTGAGCAATAGTTTGAGCTATTACCATAGCATCAATACCAGACTTCTTTATCTCATGTATATTAATAAATACTTCAGTAGATGAAATCTTTTGTATATCCTTCTTTAATTGCTCAATATCAGAACCGCTTTTTCCGATAATAATGCCAGGCTTTTTAGCGCTGATGTTAATCACAACATTGTTACTATGTCTTTTAATAACAACACTACTAACATTAGCAATTTTATATCTCTTCATTATCAGAGCACGGATTTTTAAATCCTGAATTAACTTCTCTGAATAATCCTTTCTTTCTGCATAAAAAACAGAATCCCAGTCTTTAAATAAAGTTGGACCAACTCTGAATCCATGAGGATTTACCTTTTGTCCCATATTAACTCTCCTCTCTCTCAGATACTGTTATGTACAGATTACTAAATGGCTTCATAATTCTAGCACTTCTCCCTCTTGCCCTTGCTCTGATTCTCTTCATAACCAAAGACCTGCCAACCGTCGCAGAAGTTACAACTAAATTATCAATATCAAGACCTATATTGTTTTCAGCATTCGCCACAGCCGATTGCAAACATTTTCTTACATCAACAGCTATACGCTTTGGCGAGAAAGCAAGCTGAGCTAATGCCTCAGATGCCTTCATATTTCTAATCATAGCCGCGACCAAATTTAATTTTTGCGGACTAGTTCTCAAACGCCTAATCGAAGCTTTCGCTAATAAATCACTCATCTATTCTTACCTACACCTATTTTCTTTTAGCTTTTTTATCCGCGCCATGACCGTAAAAAGTACGAGTCGGAGCAAATGCACCCAACTTGTGACCAACCATCTCCTCACTAACTGCAACAGGTATAAATTTGTTACCATTATGTACAGCAAATGTATAACCAACAAACATTGGTAAAATTGTCGATCTTCTAGACCAAGTTTTTATGATCTCCTTTCTCCCAGAATCCATAGCTTTCTGGACTTTTTTTAATAAATATCCATCCACAAAAGGACCCTTCCATACCGAACGTGTCATACGTTTTTACCCACTTATTTAGTTCTTCTTTTCAATATAAACTTCGATGTAAGCTTATTCTTACGAGTCTTCTTACCCTTCGTTGGTTTACCCCAAGGAGTCACCGGATGACGACCACCTGAAGTTTTACCCTCACCACCACCATGCGGGTGATCAACCGGGTTCATAGCAACACCTCTTACATGAGGACGCTTGCCCATCCATCTACTTCTACCAGCCTTACCAACAATCGTATTTTTCTTTTCAGCATTAGATAAAGTTCCAATAGTCGCACGACACTCAAGCGGAACTAATCTCACCTCACTAGAGGCCAACTTAATTTGCGCATAACCGGAATCCTTACCAACTATACTAACCGATGTGCCAGCAGATCTTGCAATCTGACCACCCTTACCAGGTTTCATCTCAACATTATGTACAATAGTACCAACCGGAATATTCGCTAAAGGCAAACAATTTCCTATCTTAATATCAGCATCCGCACTTGAAATGATTTTATCACCAGCAACAAGCTTAGCAGGCGCCAATATGTATGATACAGTATCATCCTCATATTTGATAAACGCAATATAAGCAGTCCTGTTTGGATCATATTCAATACGCTCAACAGTTGCCACGCTATCCAACTTGCATCTCTTGAAATCAACCATTCTGTATAGTCTTTTGTGGCCACCACCTCTGTGGCGAGAAGTTATTCTCCCAAGATTGTTTCTGCCGCCACTTTTTGACAAACCTTTAGTAAGAGGCTTATGGGGCGCACCCTTCCACAACTCACTTCTATCCACACGAACTAGACCCCTTTGCGATGGAGTAGTTGGATTATATTTCTTTAAAGCCATTTTACTTCATTCCTCCAGCTAAATCTATAGTGTGATCTTTTTCTAAAGTCACTATAGCCTTTTTAACATCAGACCTGCGACCCATAGTCCCTTTAAATCTCTTTACCTTGCCGTTTTGGTTCAAGATGTTTACAGACTTTACCTTTACTTCAAATATCGCCTCTATGCTTCTTTTAACAGAAGGCTTGTCAGCATTTGCAGCAATCTCAAAAACATACTTCCCCTGCTCACCAGCAATCGTTGATTTTTCAGTAATAATAGGACGTCTGATTAAATCGTATTTCTTATCCGCTTTCATTACTTCAACCTCTCTTCTAGTAGTGACAATGCATTCTTAGATATCAAGATATGATCACTGCGTATTATGTCATACACATTCGCCCCAATCGCTGGTACGGCAGATGCATTCTCAACAGAAGCAACAGATAGTTTTAGATTTGCGTTCAAATCCGCACCATCAATCACGAAAAATCTGCCCTTTCCAAAGTTCGACAACGTCTTAACTAACTCAGATGTTTTTGGCTTCGTCATATCGACAGAGTCAACAAAATGTACAGCACCCTCAGAAAACTTGATTGAAAGCGCATGCCTCATGCCCAACCTTCTTACCTTCTTTTGTAATTTGGTATCGTGAGATCTTACTTGTGGCCCGTGAGCTATACCACCACCGCGACGCTGAACACCTCTAGCGTTACCTTGACGAGCGTTACCAGTACCTTTCTGCTTAAAAGGCTTCCTAGTAGTACCAGACACCTCACCAACAGTTTTAACACTATGAGTGCCAGCTCTAGCCTTGGCGCGCTGCCAGTCTATAACCCTTTTTACAATATCTACTCTTGCTTCTAGTCCAAAGATAGAGCTGTCTAGCGACACTTCGCCAACAACTTTCTTCTCAAAACTTACTAATTCAGCTTTCATATTCTTTTACCTAAATTCACTATATAATATTAATCAAGCAGCAACTGATTTTTTCACAGCATCCTTGATGAATACATACCCACCTTTCGAGCCGGGAACATTCCCGCTAACAACTATCACACCATTTACATCGTCTATCTCAACTACCTGCAAATTTTGAATAGTAATATTCTTGTCACCCATGTGACCAGCCATCTTCTTACCCTTGAAAACCTTACCAGGATCTTGACATTGCCCCGTAGAACCATGCGAACGGTGAGAAATAGATACACCATGAGTAGCTTCTAAACCAGCAAAATTATGTCTTTTCATCACACCAGCAAAACCCTTACCAATAGATCTAGAAGAAACATCTACATATTGACCGATTTCATAATGGCTTGGCTTTAACTCAGAACCAATTGCAAGCATGTTTGAATCGCTGACTCTAAACTCTTTAAGCTTAGCTCTTGGCTCAATTTTTGCATTTGCAAATATAGCCTTCATAGGCTTGGAAACTCTTGAAACCTTCCTAAGAATAGCACCAAGAACCAATGCATTATAACCGTCTCTATCCATAGTCTTTTGACCAACTACTAAACAGTCTTCTAGCTTTAGGAATGTTAACGTAATGCGTTCACCTTGATCGGTAAACATTGAGCTCATACCAAGCTTCTTTGTAATTAAACCCGTTCTCATCTTAAGCTCCTACCAATTTAATTTCAACATCAACACCAGCTGGTAGGTCAATCTTCCTCAAAGCTTCAACGGTTTGTGGAGTGGGATAATTAATAATCACCAACCTCTTTTGAGTCCTGATCTCAAACTGCTCTCTAGATTTCTTATCAACGTGAGGGCCTCTTATAACAGTGAATCTTTCGATACGCCTTGGAAGAGGAATAGGACCACTAATGTCTGCACCAGTACGCTTCACAGCAGAAACTATTTCACTAGTAGCATGCTCAAGAGAACGATGATCAAACGACTTTAGTTTGATTTTTATTTTCTGATTATTCATTATCAACCTTATATTTAAAACAGCCAGCAAAAAACCACAAAGGGCTTTTAAACTACAACAACATAGTCAAGTCTAACTCATAAATCAATGAGCTAGACCTTCCAGTAACTTCTACTTAATAACTTTTGATACAACACCAGCACCAACAGTTCTACCACCTTCACGAATAGCAAAGCGTAGACCCGCCTCCATAGCAACAGGAGAAATCATCTTAACAACGATTTTTGTGTTATCACCAGGCATAATCATTTCCTTACCAGCAGGTAGTTCAACCTCACCAGTTACGTCAGTAGTTCTGAAATAGAACTGTGGACGATAATTCTTAAAGAATGGAGTATGACGACCACCCTCATCTTTTGTCAAAACATAAATCTCAGCTTCAAACTCAGTGTGCGGAGTAATAGAACCAGGCTTAGCTAGAACTTGACCTCTAACAACATCCTCTCTCTTAGTACCACGTAACAACACACCAACATTATCACCAGCTTCACCTGAATCAAGAAGCTTTCTGAACATCTCAACACCAGTACATGTAGTTTTTTCTGTATCTTTGATACCAACTATTTCTAGCTCATCATTGATGTTTACAATACCTTGCTCAATTCTTCCAGTAACAACTGTACCACGACCAGAAATTGAGAATACATCCTCAATCGGCATCAAGAAGGGCTTATCAGTTTCACGTTTTGGAGTAGGAATATAAGAA
Source organism: Rickettsiales bacterium (assembly GCA_002402195.1). Lineage (GTDB taxonomy): Bacteria > Pseudomonadota > Alphaproteobacteria > Rickettsiales > Rickettsiaceae > Megaera_A. The sequence continues at coordinate 26,106 of NVVL01000048.1, forward strand.
TCAACAGCTTCCATTAATTTGTCAATACACTCAGTTTCCTTGTCTTCAAGAACTCTAAGAGCAGAACCTCTAATAATAGGAATATCATCACCAGGGAATTTATACGCGGAAAGAAGCTCTCTTACTTCCATTTCAACTAGCTCTAAAAGCTCTTCATCATCAACCTGATCAACTTTATTCAAGAAAACAACCATGTGCTCAATACCCACTTGCTTAGCAAGAAGGATGTGCTCTCTGGTTTGTGGCATAGGACCATCAGCAGCAGAAACAACAAGGATTGCACCATCCATTTGAGCAGCACCAGTAATCATGTTCTTAACATAATCAGCGTGACCAGGACAATCAACGTGAGCGTAGTGTCTTCCTTCAGTCTCATACTCAACGTGAGCAGTAGAGATAGTAATACCTCTTTCTCTCTCTTCCGGAGCACCATCAATCTCATCGTACTTGACCTGCTTATTGATCCCTTTACCTTTTGATGCAAGCACTTTTGTTATTGCCGCTGTAAGGGATGTCTTACCATGATCCACGTGACCAATAGTACCAATATTAACGTGTGGCTTACTCCGATCAAACTTTTCTTTTGCCATAATCCTAACTCTCTCCTAAAATTATTCTACTTTTTAACAACTAATCAACTATTTACCAACATCCACCTTAAAGATGGAGCGGGTGATGGGGATCGAACCCACACAACCAGCTTGGAAGGCTGGGGCTCTACCATTGAGCTACACCCGCATTTTTTATATCAATCCAAACCAACATCCAAGCTCTTGGTGGAGGAGGAAGGATTCGAACCTTCGTACGCATACGCGGGCAGATTTACAGTCTGCTGCCTTTAACCACTCGGCCACCCCTCCGCTATTTTTAAGAGCCTATGCAGCAAAATAGACTAATTGGACGCAAAATGCAAGGACCAATTTGCTATAATCACCCAATTCTTACTTTTTTTATGCTCCGTCACCTTTTTAATGCGACACATTCAAAATGTTTGGTTGTAATTTTTTATAATAAATAGTACTTCATGTCAAGAACATTTTTGTGTAAATTATCTTTAAACACGGCAAACAACAGGAGTCACCGTATGAAAAACAACAAAAAAATTGGCAATAGTGCAAATAACAGGAAAGCAAGCTCTTTAAATAAGGGACAATATTATATGTATGGCAAACATGGGGTGCTTGCGGCTTTGAAGAATGAAAACCGAACAGTGCGCAGCGTGTATTGCTTGGAAAAGCAGGCAAGGGAGCTAAAAAATGAACTCCATGGCACGCATGTTGAAATAGTGCAAAATAATTTTATTACTGAAAAAATTGGTAAAGATCAGGCGCATCAAGGGATAATTGCGCTGGTTAGTAGTATTTTTAAAAATAATATTGAAGAACTGACTTTCACACCAGGAAAAGACCGCATCGTTATTCTCGACCAACTATCCGACCCGCAAAATATTGGCGCCATAATAAGGAGCGCAGCGGCGTTTGGGATAAATAAACTCATCCTCCCGAGCGATAATGCCCCGGAAGAAAGTGCCTCGATAGCCAAGGCTGCGTGCGGATGTTTGGAACTAATGCAAATCGCTAAAGTGACGAATATTAAAAATTCCATAGATAAGTTAAAGAAAATGGGGTTTTGGATCGCGGGGCTTGATGGGCAAGGAAAAGAAAATATGAATGATGTGATGGAAATAGAAAAGCTGGCTATAATTATTGGCTCGGAGGGAAAGGGAATGAGAAGACTCACCTCGGAAACCTGTGACTTTTTAGTCAAAATCCCAATATCAGAGCAAGTGGAGAGTTTAAATGCCTCGAATGCAGCGAGTATTATTTTCTATCTTTTGAGATAGGACAAGAATCTAAAAACAACTATCGATAAAAAAACCAATCACAATTTATTAAATGAAGATCTTTTTGTTTATTTTACTATGATAGCTACTGCATAATGTTATCTTAGATACTAGATACAAGTTTTGTTAGATATAAGTTTTGTTGATTGGTTACGCTGAATGATTGGTAATTTACTGAATAAGTTTAAGAAACAGCCGGAGCTGGGCGCCCTTGATGCGCAAAATAATCAAGCCCCTGCCGGCAATGCAAAGAACTGGTATGATGAACGCTATGATACTATCATCGTTCAGCGTAATATATTTCTTTTGCTGCTTGTTATTTTGCTTGTGCTATCCATAATTTCGATTGGGGTTGTTGCATATGTGATCAATACCAAGCGCTTTGACCCTTTTGTGATTCAAATCGATGACTCTACCGGCATTGCAAGAATTGTTAATCCACTTTCCTCCAGCGTTCTCAGCGGAAATGAAGCGCTTGCTCAATATTTCATCAAGAAATATATCATTGCAAGAGAAACCTATAACCCTGTTGACTTTGACACGCTGGCAAAGAAAACGGTCAGGTTGCTTTCTGAAAACTCAGTATATTGGGGATATATCGGGTATTTAAGGAATAACGACATAAACCCATCTATCCAGTATGGGCAAAAAAATACGACTTATTTACTGGTGAAATCTTGGTCGAAGCTCTCAGGTGAGAAATATATTGTGAGGTTTTCGATTAATGAGACCTCCGGAGCGCGCAAGAGCTTCAGCAAAATTGCCGTGGTGGATTTTGTCTACACACCGATGGAACTATCAGACGACGACAGAGACGTAAACCCAGTTGGCTTTCAAGTAACAGGATATAGAGTAGACGATGATAGTAGTTAGAATTATTTTAGCATCAATGTTAATCCTCGCCGCATCTTGCGGGCTGGCTTATAGCAATGATGTTCCACTCACAACCGATAGCAGGATAAAAACTTACCTCTATAGCCCGAATGAGGTTTATCTTCTAGTGCTTCATTATGGGTTTCAGTCGCATATAGAATTTGGAAAGAATGAGGAAATCGAAACCATCACAGTCGGCGACTCTTACGCCTGGAAAATCACACCGCTGAATAATAGGCTGTTCATCAAACCTATGGAACGTAATATTCGTACAAATATGACGATCATTACTAATAGGAAAATTTATCAATTTGATATAGTCGCAAAAGAGCTGGAGAGCGGGTCTGAGAAAGATTTAGTCTATGTGGTCAGGTTCCAATATCCTAAAAAATCTAGGTAGCTTATGTCAAAAGAAACTAATCCAGCAAGCTCAGCGCCACCCGTGAAAACTTCTCCTAAAGTAGAGCAAGATCTTTCTCAAGTCGCAATAAACCCTAAACAAAATATACTGATTCTGGTGGGAATTGTTGCGGTATTTATATATTTATCCTTCAATCTGTTTGCAGGTGACGATGGCAATGAGCAAAAGCCAGAACCAACCCCCATACCTAAGGAAATAACGCGGCCAGTGCAGCTCCTTGCAAATGATGACGCACCTCCAATCCCGACATTGCCCGAGCCACCAAAGCTGGAGGAACCAACACCCCCGCCACCACCTCCTCCAGAGCCTGAAGCACTGCTTCCGCTGCCTCTTCCAGAGCTTCCATCCGTGACAACTCCACAGAATGCACCGCCTTTACCGTTCTTGCAGCCCAAAACTGACGAGAGCGCAAGACGAGCTGATGAGAAACGGAAATCTGGTATTATTCTCATGGGAGGAGCGCCTCCGGCAAAGACGGAAGATCAGCTGCTCGAGGAATCTAATTTTAAATATCGTGGAAATATGAATCTGGTTTTAGGGCGAGGTAAAATTCTCAGCGCTATTATCGAAACCGCAGTAAATACGGATTTTGGTGGGGAAATCAGGGCGCTTATCAGTAGAGATGTTTACTCTGAATGGGGGAAGAATATCCTCATCCCTAAAGGGTCTCGTATTTTCGGCAGCTATGCAACTGGCATCAATGGGGCTTATGGGCGTATCTCGATCACATGGACAAGAGTTGATCTAGCTACCGGATATACTCTGAATCTTGCTGGCACCGGGATAGATGCCCTGGGCAGAACGGGTAATCAAGGCCGGGTGGATAATAAATTCAAGGAGCGGCTTTCAAATGCTGTGCTGAAATCGATATTGGATATATCCCTTGCCAAAGCGCTTGACTCTATTGTGAAACCTCAAATTAATTCTCAAACTGCAGCCGCCCGGAGCGTGGGTGCGACTAATTTAACATCAATTGCTAATGCAATATTTACGCAGCCAGGCTTGACGGCAAAGGAGAAAAGAGCAAAAATCTGTCAGGATGTATTGACTGCGATTGCAAACAAGACTTCTAATAGTTTCTTGAAACTTTCTATGACTTGTAACACGCTAAACACGGATCCTGTCGCATCAGAGCCAAATAAATTGCTTTCACTGATGGGGATTATAAATCAGCTATCTGATGAACTGATCAAAGATGTGACTGCAGACAGTGAGAAAACTCAGGTTCAGGAGGCTTCGGAGAAATCATTTGAAGCCATCTCAGATAGCATTAAGAGCATGGCGGAAGAACAGGATTTCCATCCGACTATCACTATTCCGCAAGGGACGGCTGTTAAAATTTATGTGAATAAGGATTATAAATTCCCGAAAAAAGCTGTAATTAAGTCGAGGTTTTTGAAATGAACTATGCAGCTCTAGAAACATATCTTCTTCCGTTTAAAAACATCTTCGCAGAAGAAGGGGTAAACGAGCTGATGATCAATAAACCCGGGGAAGTTTGGGTAGAGAAAGCGGGAGATCAGCGGCTGGAGCTCATACCAGAAATCGACATAGATCACATGCTCGGCCTTGGGCGCCTGGTTGCGCAATCGACAGCTCAAACTATTTCTGAGGAGACTCCTCTTTTATCTGCAACATTGCCAAATGGATATCGTATACAAATAGTATTCCCACCAGCTGTGGAGCCAAGCCTTGTTGCGTTTGCGATAAGAAAAGGCAGCACAGTACATTTTTCTTTGGATAAATATGCAGAAATGGGAGCGTTTGATAATACATCAACAAAAGAAATGACAGACGAGAATAATGCGATATTGTCAAATCATCTCAAAACTGGGCATTTTAAAGAATTCATCAGACATGCGGTTCTTTGCAAAAAAAACCTGATCATTAGCGGCGGAACATCCACCGGTAAAACGACTTTTACTAATGCAGCGCTTGGTGAGATTCCCTCTCATGAGCGTCTGATCACCGTTGAGGATGCAAGGGAAGTCATGCTACCGAACCATCCAAATAAAGTGCATTTACTAGGGTCGAAAGGGGGGCAAGGACGAGCGAAAGTTACAACGCAAGATCTTATCGAAGCCTGCCTGCGTCTTCGTCCGGATAGAATTATCGTTGGTGAGCTGCGCGGCGCGGAGGCTTTTAGCTTTTTAAGAGCGATTAATACGGGGCATCCGGGCTCCATTTCAACTCTGCATGCGGACACGCCAGCCATGGCGCTTGAGCAATTAAAATTAATGGTTATGCAGGCAGGGCTCGGGCTTCCACCAGAGGAGGTAAAAAAATATATCATGGCTGTGGTGGATATCGTGGTACAATTAAAACGCGGCGCCGGCGGCAAGAGATATGTTTCCGAGATCTTTTTCAAAGGAATGGAAGGAGGAAGTGATGGAATTTAGCAAATTGCTTCGGATGGCACGGACATTAGTTGGTCATGTGTTAATCCACCCTTTTGTATTATTTTGCACATTCTGGGTGAGCGGAGCAATTATTGCCATGTTTACTAATGAATATGAGTTGCTGTCCTCTGAGATATTTGGAGGAATAATAGTTCTATATAAATGGGGAATTTGGCTAGAGAATTCTTGGGGGCAGTTAAGCTTCACCTCATATGATTATATTAAAATCAAACTTGCCGCAGCCATTACAGTGCCATCTTTTTTAGTTTTAGTATATTACATCAAAAATTTTACCAGGATAAGAAATCTTGAATTTTTCCTGCCAAAAGAGGCTGTATATGGCTCTGCTGCCTGGGCATCTCCCACTGAAATTGAGAGAGCCTCTCTGCGCGCCAAGCATGGAATGATGCTCGGGAAAGATGCAGAAGGATACTTCGTTGCCGATGGTTTTCAGCATGCTCTTTTATTCGCTCCAACTGGCTCTGGCAAGGGTGTGGGCTTTGTTATTCCTAATTTATTATTCTGGGATCATTCAGTTATAGTTCATGATATCAAGCTTGAGAACCATCAGATAACAAGCGGCTGGCGAAAGAAAAAAGGGCAGGAAGTATTCGTATGGGAGCCATCCAATCCGGACGGCATCACCCATTGCTATAATCCAATCGACTGGGTCAGCAGCAAGCCGGGGCAGATGGTGGATGATGTGCAGAAAATTTCTAATCTGATTATGCCTGAGAAAGATTTTTGGAATAATGAGGCAAGGAGTCTGTTCCTTGGGGTGGTATTATATTTGCTTGCAGATGACACCAAAGTAAAATCGTTTGGCGAGGTGGTTCGGACGATGCGAAGCGATGATGTGGTGTATAATTTGGCCGTTGTGCTAGACACTCTGGGGGATGCTATCCACCCTGTGGCTTATATGAATATTGCGGCATTCTTGCAAAAAGCAGATAAAGAGCGCTCTGGTGTGGTCTCGACTATGAACTCTTCCTTAGAACTCTGGGCGAATCCATTAATCGATACGGCAACTGCTTCTTCTGATTTTAGTATTATGGATATAAAGAAAAAGCGTACCACGATTTATGTGGGGCTCACTCCAGACAATATTCATCGCTTGCAGAAACTAATGCAAGTATTCTATCAACAGGCTACTGAGTTTTTAAGCCGGAAAATGCCTGATGTAAAGGAAGAGCCTTATGGCGTGATGTTTTTAATGGATGAATTTCCAACTTTAGGAAAAATGGAGCAGTTCAAGGCTGGGATAGCCTTTTTCCGGGGGTACCGGGTGCGTTTATTCTTGATTATTCAGGATACTCAGCAATTAAAAGGGATTTACGAAGATGCAGGGATGAATTCATTCCTTTCAAACTCGACATATAGAATCACTTTCGCTGCTAATAACTATGAAACAGCCAATTTGATTTCACAATTATGCGGAAATAAGACTGTTGAGCAAACATCCCATAACAAACCATTATTCTTTGATTTGAATATCTCAACAAGAACTCAGAACGTCTCAAAAGTGCAAAGAGCACTGCTGCTTCCTCAGGAAGTAATACAGCTTCCGCGCGATGATCAGATTGTTTTGATCGAATCTTTTCCACCGATCAGATCGAAGAAAATTAAGTATTATGAGGATAAGTTCTTTACAAAAAGAGTTTTACCCCCTACATTTGTACCAACTCAGGAAGCTTTTGTGATAAATAATGGCACGAATGAGGAAGAAAAAAACAAAAAAGAAACAGAATAAGAAGCTAGAAAATAGACAGAGAGAAAACTCTCAGATTATAAGAAACATAGCTCCTTATCAAAATAAAAATGAAGAAGAAAAAAATGCGCTCTGCGACAATTGATATTGGCTATAATGCAATAAGAGCCACGGTGTATGAAGACAATACCCTGGGCGCTCCGGAGATATTCAGTAGTAAGTTCAAAAGCGATCTTATAGGACTCCTTGCGAATCAATCTATTGATATGAAACATCAAACATATCTCTCTATTCAATATTTACTTCACGTATTCAAGAGACTGAACGTCACTGATATTAAATGCGTGGCAACTGCTGTGCTCAGAGATCACGAAAAGGCCGAACAATTCATACAGCATATAAGGGATAAATATAATTTTGATATTGAAGTTATATCTGGCGAGAAAGAAGCGAATCTTACTGCTTTTGGGCTTGTTAAAGGCATCCGAAACTGCAAAGGCATCGCAGCCGACCTTGGCGGAGGGAGCTTAGAGCTTGCTGAAGTTGGTGATGGCAAAATAAGCAAACTTTGCTCTTTGGCGCTTGGAACGAAAATACTCAGCATGCGTAATTTGGCAGATGAGAATGAGATCATTGATATTATCAAAGAACAATATAGTAGCAGCGAGCAGGAGAGCCTCTATTTGATCGGCGGGTCATTGCGTTTTATTGGCAAATCCTATATGAATTCTGCGTTTCATTATGTTAAAAACCTACATAATTTCGAAATAGAGGCAGGTAGTTTTTTTGAATATCTAAATGCCGTGCAAACATCTGATGGTGAAATTAGCAAGTTGAGTTCAAGGAGAATCAACAATAATGCTGTCCTTATTTTAAAAGCTTTGATTCATCTTTTTAATCCTAAGAAAATCATTGTCTCAACTTATGGCCTGAAGGAAGGTGTCCGGATTGACTCAATGGACGAGGAAGAAAAACAGAAGGATCTCATCTTAGAAAAAGTGAAATATCTATGCACTTATGATACTGATGCAACGGATTTTGACAGCTATTATAAAATCATTTCTCCTCTGTTTTCTGCTGGTGTGGATCTGAACGAGATACTTAAATTGGCCATAATGTTGCTGAGTATGGAGAGTCAGTTTGACAGCACCCTCCCCCCAACTGCTCTTTCTGACTCTATATTATCTTCAGAGATTCCGTTTGCCTATAAGATGCGGGTTATGCTTGCTATGATTATCGCTTATTCAACGAATCACAAACCTAGCGTTAACTTGATCAAATTTTCAAAAAAAACACTCACGCAGGAAGAGCATAATAATGCCCAGATTATAGGCTATTTTCTATATATCACCAAAGAGATTGATGGCCCAATATTCATGACTCCTTCGTTTGATATTAAATCATGTAATTATTTTCTAGAAATAGATACCCACGAAATTTTACCACGAGCTATTTTTGAAAAAGTCTGCATGAAACTTAAATCTATTGCATTTGCACGCAGAACCGGCTACTAATTATAGGTAGAATTTATAGGCAGAGTTTTATGTACTCGTGCAAACTAAGGACTTATAACGATAAGCTTATAGCAAAAATTTAACTTATAACGAAATCTTATGTTAAAAAACACAGAAAACTCATATGGCTCTATCACAAAAATTTTCCACTGGGTAGTTGCTCTTGCGATAATCAGCCTCATTGCAGTTGGCTTTACCATGCATTATATGGAGCCCTCCCCTGAGAAATTTGAATTATACGGAATGCACAAAGCATCTGGGGTGTTAGTGTTCATGTTGGTTGCTTTAAGAATCAGCTGGAGGTTTATAAATCAGACTGTCTTGCCAGCAAAAGATCTGCCCAACATGTTGAAGCTAGGGGCAAAGGCTGGTCATTTCATGTTATATATATTCATGCTAGTAATGCCGATTAGCGGTATTACTATGTCGATCTTTGCGGGGTATGACATACCGGTATTTGGTCTATTCACTATTCCGGCGATGGAGAAAAACCTGCAAATAGCGGGCATAGCTCACACACTTCACGAAATAGCCGCATGGGGTTTTGCCATAATGATTGTGCTGCACATATTAGCTGCCCTATATCACCATTTCATCCGGCGCGACGATACTTTAAAGAAAATGGTTTAATTGTCGCTATTCTAAAAATCTGTATAATAATAGATAAGAAGGTGATATGAATTTTACCATTAACGACATACCAGAATCTATTGCGGCCTCCATGCGCAGCAAAGCTGTGTGGACCCCGGAATGTCCTGTGCCTATTGAGCATCTTAAACTAATAGAAATCAGCCATTATGATTTTGCAGGAGACATCAAAGAAGGACAGATGATTGTACTAGATAAGATCTCTGAATCCGTTATAAAGATTTTTACAGAGCTATTTGCACGCAGCTTGCAGGTTCACAGCATAAAACTCATGGACGAGTTTAACGGGGATGATAATTTATCTATGGCGGCAAATAACAGCTCCTCTTTTAATTTTCGCAAAATAGAGGGAAGCACGCTGCTTTCTATGCATTCATACGGGCTGGCTATTGACATAAACCCCGTGCAGAATCCATTTATTATGATCGATGAGGATACTCATAATGTCCGGGTTTTGCCTAAAAAAAGCAGTATGTTTTTAAACAGATCTAACCAGCGCGCCGGGATGGCCGAGCCTATTATTGAAATATTCAAAAAACACGGGCTGAGTGTGTGGGGCGGAAACTGGAATAATCCGATAGATTATCACCATTTTCAAGTTCCAAGAGAAGATGTCGCCGAGCTTATGATAGGGATTAGTTAAGAAGCTATGAAGATAGGCGGGCAAAACTACCCGCATTATCTCCAATCACAATAACAGCATCAATATAGTAATACCATAGAAGCTGACCATTTTCAGGCGCTTAAAATCTTTCGTACAAATCGATAATATCGTAAGAGCAATTAGACCTGGATAGGATATAGTCAGCAAAGGAGCAAGCATCGCAGCTATTCCGTCAAAATCAAATAGAGATATAAAAAACGCAATCATCGTTGTGATAAATAGCAATATCGGAAAGCGCTTTTCGCCGATAATTTCGAACGAACATAAATATCTCGCATAAATACTATTTAGCGCAACCGCCGTGGTTAGGCAGGAGAAAATTATTATTACCGCAATAACCAAAGCGCCATTTGTGCCAAGCAGATGCTTTGCAATTGCTGGCAAAATCAGCTCTCCGGGCAGATCTGTTGCAAGGAATGCATAATGCGATCCCAAATATACAAACCCCAAATAAACCAACGACAGCAAGCACCCACCGAAAATACTAGGGGCAAGCGCGGCTTTGATCAAGCTTTGCCCCTCGGTCTCATCCACCAAAGCCTCGATTTGTTTGAAAATTAAGCTCGAGAAAAAGAAAGCCGCAAATAAATCCATTGTGGCATATCCGCGGAAGAAACCATCTATAAAATTATCACCGAAACTGGCACCCACCCCTTCTAATCCTTGGCTCTCATAAATTCCAACTGTAATTAATATGATTAGGAAAAATAATAATATCGGGGTCAGGAACTTACCGAGCACAGTAAACATCCATTTGTCATTCAGGCAGATAAAAAAGCAAGCAATGCAGAATATCGCACTAAATAGCACTAGCGAAAGATCTGCAAATAAGAACTCAAGCCCGCCATGTGCAACAGTTATGCAGCGCGGGATCACCCCAAACCCACCAAGCAGCGAAAGCGTGAAAAGCGGAATAGCATATTTAGCAACAACACCCGCCTCTGCAAAGAAATCTACATAACTCCCCTTGCGCAGCTTAATGACGAACAGACCCAAAAATGGCAATATTATCCCGGTTAAGAAGAATCCCAAAAACCCGGCAAGCCAATTATCCAGATTATTCACCCCAACCATCAAAGGAAAGACTAAATTACCAGAGCCAAAAAACATCGAAAAAATAGAAAAACCGTATAAAAAAACATGCCGTTTCATAAATATTAATCGCCTGCGGCTTAAGTATATGTTGCTGGATTCGTCAGAGAAACCGAAAAGAAAATAGTGGCTGGGACGGGAGGGTTCGAACCTCCGACCTACGATACCAAAAACCGTTGCTCTACCGCTGAGCTACGTCCCAATGTGAATATTTAAGCATTTTTATACCAATAATAGACGCTATAGTCAATAGTAATGTCGGAAAGAAGCAAAAAAACATTGCAGCTATAATAATCATTATTCCATAAATTGCGAAAACCTATGTAAATAGGTTTGAATAGCGCTCGCCTATCCCAACCACTGGAAGCGGTGCAGGCAATTTAAGAAGCCTTGCTTGCAGGCCTAAACCCCTTACTCAGATTCAGTGCTTTTGAGCAAAAAATACGCCCAAAGCAGAAAGGAGAGCAAAATAATCGCCCCAAGCTGATGCAGCAGAGCAACTGGAATCGGCACGGAATAAAGCAAAGTCACTACTCCCGCTATCATCTGCAAGGACAACGCAGCAAACACACAAACTATAGATCGCGTGAATTTAGGATGTCTCAGGCGCGCCCCCACAAAACAGAAAATACACACAACAAAAAAGAGCATATAAGCCATCATGCGGTGGATAAACTGAATAAACACAGGCTCGCTGAAGCTTGCAAGATTGACGCTTGAGAGCGAAACCTCATGCGGAATAACCCCCTCCCCCATCAGCGGGAAACTATTATATACAAGCCCAGCATCTAGCCCAGCCACAAATGCTCCAAGCATGATTTGGATCAATAGCAGAAAAATGGACAGGGTGCACCAGAATTTCTGCCTACATAACGATACCACGCCCAGAGCCTCGCCCGGCACTCCACCCGGGGCCAGGCCTGGAATTAGAAGGATATCAAAGGAATTTCTCATTAATTGCCAAAATAGCAAAATATACATAAATACCGCAAGCATCAAATGCGCAGCAAGGCGATAATGACACACGCACGGGTCAGCAACCAAGCCGCTTTTAACCATATACCACCCCATCGCTCCTTGAAGGGCTAGCAAAAACAGGATGAATAAATATGTTCCCGAATCCCTTTTATTGATGGAACCCATAAGCCAAAAAATCATCAATGGGAGCAAATATAATAATCCCGTGAACCTACCAGCAAGACGGTGCACAAACTCAAGCATATAGATAGATTTAAACTCCGATATGCTCATCCCCATATTATGCTGCAAATATTCGGGCGACTTCTTATATTTCTCAAATTCTTGCCCCCATTCTGCGCCATTCTGCGGTGGCAAAGCTCCAGAAACCGGATTCCATTCTGTGATGGAAAGCCCGGATTCAGTCAGGCGAGTCAGGCCACCAATAAAGATCATCACAATCACAGCCAGGCACATGGCCAAGAGCCATAAAGATAACGCCGAATTTTGTCTGTTATAAAGTTGCCTCATGCAAGCCTTGTGTCTTGTGTTAATTTGTATCTTAATATTGCACCTTAATAAGTTCTATTAATAGCAAATTCTACCAGATTTTCTAAAAATTTACAGTATTGATTTTGAATCGATAAAGATCTAAGCAGCACCAAAGCTGTTTGTTCTAGCTCTGCCAGATAGTTCGTTATTTCTGTATTTATATCATTTTCCTGCATCAATGTTTTTACTCGCAAGAAATCTTCAGATGTACGAGACTCAGCTTGCAGCATTTTCTGCAGGGACAAATTATCATCCGCCGAGATCTTTTTACTCAGCAATATCAGCGGTAAAGTAACCTTCCCTTCAAAAAAATCATCGCCAACATTCTTCCCGACCTTCGCGCTATCGCTAAAATAATCCAACATATCGTCGGTGATTTGGAAGATCTTGCCAAGACATATCCCAAAATCCCTCATGGTTTTGGCGCTGCTTTCCTTGCCAGCAATAATCGCCCCAACTTCGCAGGATGCACCAAAAAGCTCGGCTGTTTTTGCACCGATTATTTTCAAATATTCCGCCTCAGAAACCATACTCTTTTGCTCTAAATGAGCAAGCTGCGACACCTCTCCTTCCGCAATCACCGCAGAGGCGCTGGATAATGCACGCAGAGCGGGGATTGAACCCGTGGAAACTATTAGCTTAAAAGACTGACTAAAGAGAAAATCGCCAACAAGTATGCTCGCCCGGCTCCCCCAAACCACATTCGCAGAAGGCAAAAAACGACGCATTTTGCTGCCATCGACCACATCATCATGCAGCAAAGTTGCCATGTGAATAAACTCAACAGCAGCCGCAAGCTTTATGGCGCTACTCTCAGAGCCTAGAACTTCACCCGCATCATCAGGCTCACCCGAACTACCGGGCTCACCCGCATCACCGAGCATCTTGGCTGAGAGGATAGTGAGAATAGGCCGCATTCTCTTGCCTCCAGCCTTCGACAAATGATTGCTGATGAGTGTTATGAGCTCCTCTTCCACAGCAAGATTTTCAACAATAACAGCATTCATTGCAGAGATCTCGCGCGACAAATAGCTATGAATTTCTTCTATTAAATTCAATTTGATTACCTAATTCAAGTATTATTTTTCTAATTTTATTTAAACAAATCCTTTAAAAAACCTTTCTTAAGCTTATCCTTCGGAATTATTTTTTTCAAAAGATCTTGCGCATTTTTCGGCAAAACCTTATCAATTTCTTTCTTGATCGATTTCTCAATAGATTTTCCGCCAGAGATATGCGGTAAAATCTTTTGAAGCAAAGGCTCTTTCCCATCAATCCCTGGGAGGATTTTTTGCATTCTTTCCAAAACATCACCACCAGAGCCGACATTATCAAATAATTTCTTATATAGCATCAACGTATACAGCTCTGAGATTTTATCAACTGTCACACTGCCTAATTTTGTTTTTTTCAAATTCCTTGAGTTAACCTCATAATTAAAGCTCAAATCATTTGATACAGATTTTGGATGATCTGAAATGCTTTTCAAAAATGTTTTATTCACATCAACATACAGGCTACGCGCAGCATCATTCAGGAACCTGAATTTACCAAACCGATATATATACCCCGAAGTAAATTCAACCACAGCCGAATAATTCCTGATCAAAAGATCACCTTTCGCCAGATATGTTTTGAACCCCTTAGAGTTTGTTTCAATTTCATGTTTAAGATTAATCCCAGCCCCTTCAGACGAAATATCCAGATTATTAATCTTCATATATGTTTTATCCTGATCGTGATAATTACTCATTTTCAAATTAAAATCATAATCACTATTTTCAAGATCTTGAAATTTAAAAGCCTGCTTATTTGCTATAATATAATTAATTTCTCTATCTATCATTTTTGCAGATGGAGACAAGGCAACCTTGCTCGAAATCAATTTATATTGTTCAAACAAATGATCAAACGCTCCTTTCTTAAGATGCAATTTGGAATCTATAGCAAGATCATAATCCCTGTTTAATTTATCGCTACCAGCTTTATAGTCTAGCTTAAAATTCTTCACACTCGCAAACATCCCGCTACATGTGATATCCCCTTTAACCTCAAGATTTTTAGTGATCTCCCGGCTATTATTTCCAGCAGTTTTGATAACAGCATTTGCCCTCATATCCATTCCAGAGGGAACCGCCGAGAAAACATAAAACAAACTATCTGGAAGCTTTCTTGTTGGAACTTTTATCTCATTCGTCTCTACAGCATAGCGGACAACATATCGCTGCGGGATATTTGTCATCAGATCCTTTAAAGAAACATAAGTCTTTTGCGGCACGAAGCTAAGCTTCATATTCTCATATTTTTTGTCGTAGAATTTTTGATTATCAATCAAATCAAAAATCTCAACCCGGTCACTAGAAAGATTAATATCACCCACATGATTTATTATCTGAACAGGATCCTCTAAATCACGGAGAGTATTAATAAGCCCCATACTCACCGGCAAATCTACCGAAAGCATGTAATCTTCTATCTTTAACTTTGCACCAAACTTAAATTTCGCTGGTTTATAAGAAGACATAATATCCCCAGCGTAACTCACAAAAACCTTCTGAAGCAGCAAGTCATAACCAAACTGCACGGGGGACGTGAAAGAGGTTTTGGAAGATTCCGTCTCCTCTATCACCCCTCTAACATCCCACGAAATCTTAAGAGGAAAACCGGATGGCACCACCTCTTTGAATGTAATAAAATGACTCGCTTTACCGTTTTCTGTAACTGCAATCTTCTGCCCAGCATATTGCTCATTTAGCTCATCTGCCACTTTGTGAGTGACATAATACCCACCAGCGCCAATGGCTGCAGCAATTAATAACAGAACTAGTACTATAAATCTAATTAGCTTCATCTTCTGTGCCTT